>CANLAY010000091.1 GCA_947488635.1 Candidatus Nanopelagicaceae bacterium | reverse complement strand
GCAAGTCTAGAAACCAGCGACATGGTCAAAGGCTGGCCGACCCCGAGGGCTAAACCGGCAATACCCACTGCGATTGCCAGAGTTAATGGGGTTCGAGCAAAGAACATGGCACCACAGAAAACCGTTGAGGCCACGATGCTGCTAACCATTAAGAAATGCGAACCTAACTTCTGCGCAATAGCACCTAAGAATATGCGGGAGAACATTGAGGTGCCCGCACGGATTGCCAGAATCACACCAACTGCAAATGGTGAGAAGTTATTCTCGGTACCAAAGAGCGGCAAGAAAACAATTAATACATCAACTGCAGATGAAACGGCCAGGGAAATATAAATCGCCTTACCCATGCCGGGTTTTTTAAGCATTGAGATCGCAGCAGTAAATGTGCCGCCCTCATTCACGCTCTGCTTAATTGCGATTTTCTGATTACGCCAATAAAAAGTTGGTAGCAGTGCAATTAACGCTAAACCAGCTGCCGTGAAGAATCCCATTGAAGTTGATTTAGGTAAAACGCCATTTGAACCAGCAACGATTCCACCAACGAGTGGCCCAACCATCTGACCAAGGGATGCACCAAATGCGTAGTAGCCAAAGAAGCCATCGAGTTTTTCATTTGGGCTTCTGGTTGAAATCATGGTCTGGCCACCAACAACACCAACTAAATGTGAAATTCCAATTGCTGCGGTCGCAACCATGAGCAAGAACAATGAGTTAATAAATGCAAAACCAATCGCAAGCATAAACATCGTTGTTGCGCCAAAGACTATGTACTTAGCTTCACCAAAGCGGCCAACGTTTTTACCTAAGAAGAGTGCTAACACAATTGGAAAGAGTGCATACACCGCACCCAACACACCAATTTGCGCAGGAGTGGCACCAATTTCGATTGCTCGATAAGTGATCATCGGCCGAATTAGCGAAATACTTGCCAAAGTCGATGATGAACTGATTAACAGAATCACGATCCACTTTGGCATGCGCACTGAGAACACCTAACTAATTATTGCTTTTTTGGCCTTCATCTTACGTCGAAGCCTAGCGACCGTTGGTCCGATAATTACTAAGAATAGAACTAGATACAGAATCTTAGATAACGGTGAAGCAACCAGGGTTCCGTAGTCGCCAGCACTGATTTGTAAGGCTCTGCGGAACTGAAGTTCGAGATTTGGTCCCAGAATTAAGCCAAGAATCAACGGTGTTATAGGCATTCCGTATCTGCGGAAGAGGAAACCAACTATGCCAATCGCTATTGCTACCGTTAAGTCAAAGGTAGACGTATTAAGTGCGTAAGCACCTAACATCGCAAACGAGACAATTCCCGCGAATAAATAGGTGCGTGGAATTTTCAACAATTGAATCCAGAAACGCACCAATGGCAAGTTTAGAATTAGCAACAAAGTATTACCAATAAACAAGCTAGCAATCAAAGTCCAAATCAAATCTGGATTAGTAGTGAAAAGAAGTGGCCCTGGTTGAATTTGATAAGTCTGGAATGCAACCAAAATCACCGCAGCAGTTGCCGAAGTTGGTAAACCTAAAGCCAGTAGCGGCACTAAAGCACCAGCTGCATTAGCATTGTTCGCAGCCTCAGGCCCAGCAACGCCTTCAATAGCACCATGACCGAACTCATCCTTATTCTTCGATAATGATTTTTCGACCGAATAACTTATGAAGGTTGGTACTTCAGATCCTCCCGCGGGAATGATTCCAAGTGGAAACCCGATTGCGGTTCCGCGCAACCATGGTTTCCATGAACGCTTTAAATCGCTGCGCGACATTAGCGCGCGCCCCTTCATGGGAATGATCTTCCAGCCGGTATCTCTAAATCGGCTTGCAATATAGAGAGCTTCACCCAAAGCAAAAATCGAAACAATAACAATTACAGTTTCAATTCCTTCAAGGGCTGCATCATTTCCAAAAGTTAATCGAGATAAACCAGACTGCAGATCTGCGCCAACTAAGCCAAGAACTAAGCCAACTGAAAGTGAAATAAAGCCACGAATTTGTGATGAACCAAGTAATGATGAGACGGTAGAAAAAGCCACCAACATGAGGGCTACATACTCAGCTGAACCTACTTGGATTGCCCAATCTGCAATGGTTGGCGCCGTAAAAGCCAAAATCAAAGTCGCAATGGTGCCCGCCACGAATGAACCAATTGCAGCCGTCGCTAAAGCGGGACCAGCTCGCCCATTGCGGGCCATCTTGTTGCCTTCAAGTGCCGTAATAACGGAACCACTTTCACCTGGGGTGTTTAACAAAATTGAAGTTGTTGAACCGCCATACATAGCGCCGTAATAAATAGCTGCAAACATAATCAAAGCTGAAGATGGTGAAACTGTGTAAGTGATTGGCAGTAGAAGAGCAATCGCTAAAGCTGGTCCGATGCCTGGAAGCACGCCAACTAGCGTTCCTAGGAAAGTACCCAGTAGTCCGAACATCAAGTTCGAGAGTGTTAACGCGCCGGCGAACCCTTCAAGCAAAGAGTTGAAACTACTCACATCAACCCCTTAAAAATGCCAGATGGAAGTGCCACTTTTAGGAACTTGGTAAAGGAGAAATAAACAATGGTCGAAAGCAAAACTGCGATTCCTGCTGCTTTAAGCATCTTCTTATTTCCGAAGGAATAAGAAATACCAATAAAGGTAACGGTATTGGCAATTACAAAACCAGCGCGTTCGATAAGAAGCAGGTAAGCGAAAAGTGATGCGAGCACAGTGCAAAAAGTTCGCAGATCAGATTTCTCAATTTTGGCACCAGGTTCTAAACCTTCAGGCAGAGCTGAATCACCACGCAAAACTTGAATGAAAAGAATTGTGCTTAGCACCATCAGCAAGATTGAAACGATGTATGGAAACAAAGTTGGGCTAATAGTTAAGTTAATTTCAGGAAGCTCTGTGCGCCATGTGTCCCAAAAAACTATGAGACCAAGCACGAAGAGCGAGCCCACAAAGGTGAGCTCGCTCTTCGCTCCTTGCTTAAGTGTCATTAAGTCGGTTAAACCTAATTACTTGATTAGCTTGAAGGCAGTTAGAACAGCGAGAATTGACTTATTCTCTTTTTCTAACCAAGTTGTAAATGCAGCGCCTGAACGATATTCATCGATCCAAGACTTAGCTACAAGGGTGTCCTTCCAAGACTGTGTTGAATGAACTGTGTCCATAACCTTTACAAAGTTAAGGTAATCGGCAGCTGATAGATCAGCTGGAGCCAAGATTCCACGCCAGTTTCCGAAGGTCAGATTGATGCCTTGCTGAATCAATGTTCGGCCTTTGATCGTTGAAAGTGGCTTAGGTGAGGTAACTGCCAAGATACGCATCTTGCCAGCGGCTACATAGCTAGCGAATTCTGAGGTTCCAGAAATACCAACTGCTACGCGACCTGCGATTACATCTGGCACTAGAGTTCCGCCGCCTGAATAAGGAATGTAGTTAAGGTCAGTTGCCTTAACGCCAACACCTTCAGCAAGTGTTGCGATTGTTACGTGGTCAACGCCACCGTAGTTACCGCCACCAACTGCCACAGTCTTTGGGTTAGCTTTGATGTCAGCAAGTAATTCGTTAATTGTCTTGTACTTAGAGTTCATTGGCACAGCAAATGCTTCGGCCTCACGTAGGAAGCTAGCAACAGCCTTGTAGTTAGTGATTTCTAACTTTGAACCATTAGTTGCAAGTCCACCAGGCATCGCAAAACCAGTAATGATGCCGAGATCTGAACGATCCTTCTGATCAGCAAAGTAGCCAAGACCAAGTGGTGCATTGCTTCGATAGGTAACTGTGTAATCCTTAAGAAGTTCTTCCTTCTTAAGCGCATCACCTAGAGCAATTGCGGTTGTACCGTATCCACCGCCGATATTCGATGATGATACGAATTCAAATGAACCAAGTGCCTTAAGACCGGCATACCACCACTTGTTCTTGCCGGCAAAAGTTCCAGTTGTTACTTTGGTACAAGTAAGGTCTGATCCGTTTACACCAGTTCCCTTAGAAACTTTGCCAACCTGAGTTGATGAGCAATCTAGGCCAACTTTGGCTTTTGCTGCTGGAACAATGCCCGCGTTTGCAACGCCAGCACCTGATGCGATTAGAGCAATAGTCGTCACGACTACGACTACGCGAGTGATTTTCTTCAACATAGAATAATTTCTCTCTATTCTTATTATGTAGCTCCGAGGATGGAGATTTGACATAACCTAACTTTCCGCAGCGTGGAATAATAGTGAAAGCGGTAACAAAGCGGTAACGATTTTGAGGCAAATTGAGCCTGAATAAGCGAAGAGACTACAAAAGCGAGGAAATCTCAATGCCCAAAGCACCTTTACGAATTGCTAAATTCCTCTAATCCGCCGTGCTGCGGCCATAGAAATTACGGCCGAAGAACCAAAGGTTCGAATCAAATTTTGCGGTGAAAATTCGCGCGTTGGCCAGCCCATATCTAAGAAAATTGCATCT
>CANLAY010000090.1 GCA_947488635.1 Candidatus Nanopelagicaceae bacterium | reverse complement strand
CGTAGGCCACATAGTTCATAAGTTCGGAAGCTATAAAGTTTTAATTGCCAGCACCTGCGCGCTTTATCTAAGCCTTATTTTGATGGCAAACATCTTTTCCAGTTTTATCTTTATTCCACTTGTAATTCTGATGGGATTTTCAAGTTCAGCATTTCATATTTCAGTCAATAGCCAGGCTTTTGATAGTCAAAGTCGAAATACCAAACCAATTGTCGTTAAGTTACATGGTATCTGGACCATGGGCGCCGTTAGTACCGGACTGGTCTCGGGTCTAGTAATTAGTTGGGTTTCCGCTTCAATCCAACTAAATATTATTTATATCTTGGTTTTTCTACTCACAATAAAATATATAAATAAATTAAGACCAGTAGCACTTTTGCCTAGAGTTGAAGATGATCATTACTCGGTTAAGCAGATTTTTAAGTCGCTAAGATTTGATCGTCTGATAGCTGGCGGAATGATTTGCGCTATGTTGATTGAAATAGCAATGGGTGATTGGTCAAATATATTTGCGCGCGAATATCTGGGGATCAAAGGCGGCTTAATTACTCTTCCTTATATTTTATTTATGGGTGCCATGATTGCAGGCAGACTCGGTATTTCCAGAATCATAATCCGGATGCCGATCAATAGAGCAGCCAATATCGGCGCTGTGGTTGGTGGCACATTCTTTTTAATCGGAGTCTTGGCTTCGATTTTATTTGGTGAGACCCACCAGTACTGGGCCTTTGGAATATTTTCTTTTGGATGCCTCGTAGCTGGGTTAGGAACGTCCTTCATTACGCCAAGTTTCTTTAATGCGGCAAGTGCCCGAAGCGAATTTCCGAGCGCAGTAGTAATTGGTCAAATCGGTTTGATTAATAATTTCCTGATCTTTGGCGGCAAGTGGGTAATTGCCTGGACAGCACAGTTCACTTCCCTTGCAGTCGCCCTCTTAATCCCAGCGGTAATGGCGTTATCTGTTCCACTCTTCTCAAAGGCGCTATTAAGCGGTAATGCCAAGGGGCAAGCAGAAGAAAAGTAAGCCTTTAAGCTAATTTCAGCCAAAGGGTGGCAAGTGGGGCAACTCTTAATGTAACAACTAAGTCAGAACCTTCAGCCACATCAACTGGTTGGTTGATTACACCGCTGCCACCAAAAGCTAAATCATCAGTGTTTAAAACTTCGTGCCAGGTTCCGGCTTTTGGCATTGGCAAACGATAGTTCTCATGTGGAACTGGTGAGAAATTAGTTATGCAGACAAGGGGTTGACCATCATCTGCCCACCGAGTAAATGCTAAAACATTACTTGCTGCATCATTGCCAACTAACCAAGAGAATCCTTCTGCTGAAGTATCTTTTTCAAATAGCGCTGGGGTTGACTTATAAAGATGATTTATCTGAGAAATAGTTTTTGATACACCACTATGTTCATCGTATTGAGTTAAGTGCCACTGCAACCCGGCAGATTCACTCCACTCATCATTTTGGGCAAACTCTTGACCCATAAAGAGAAGCTTCTTACCAGGATGTGCCCACATGAATCCATATAACGCACGAAGCGTTGCTAACTTCTGCCAACGATCACCAGGGAATTTATTAACTAGTGAACCTTTGCCATGTACAACTTCATCATGTGAAAGCGGCAACATAAAATTTTCTGACCAGGCATAGAGAATTGAGAATGTTACTTCGTTGTGGTGATGGACGCGATGGATTGGATCGCGCTGTAGATATTCCAAAGTGTCATGCATCCAGCCCATATTCCATTTAAAACCAAAGCCGATGCCATCTGAATCAGTACTGCGTGTTACGCCAGGCCAAGCCGTTGATTCTTCAGCAATCATCATGATGCCAGGGTGGGTGCGATATGCCGTAGAAGTTGCTTCTTGCAATAACTGCACAGCTTCTAGATTCTCACGGCCACCAAATTTATTAGGCACCCATTCGCCTTCTTTACGCGAATAATCCAAATACAGCATCGAAGCAACAGCATCCACCCGCAGCCCATCAATGTGGTATTCGGTCAACCAATAAAGTGCGCTAGCCACGATGAAGTTGCGAACTTCATTGCGACCGAAGTTAAAGATCAGCGTGCCCCAGTCGGGATGCTCACCTAAACGGGGATCTGCATGCTCATAAAGGGCAGTTCCATCGAATTTAGCTAGCGCCCATTCATCTTTCGGGAAGTGGGCAGGCACCCAATCAAGAATCACGCCAATACCAGCATCATGAAGGGCGTTAACTAAATATTTAAATTCATCGGGTGAACCAAAGCGCGAAGATGGTGCAAAGAAAGAAGTTACTTGATAACCCCACGAAGGACCATACGGATGTTCCATGACAGGTAGGAATTCAACGTGCGTGAAGCCAGTTTCTTGTAAGTAGGCAACTAGCTCAATTGCTAAATCACGATAACTTAGACCAAGTCGCCAAGAACCTAAGTGAACTTCATAGACAGATACTGCGCTACGCCAAGACTCAAATTTACTTCGCTCAGAAATCCAGCTCTCATCACTCCATTGGTAATTCGATTCTTGGACAATTGAAGCAGTTAGTGGCGGGATCTCAGTAGCACGAGCCATGGGATCAGCATGATCAACCCAGCGTCCATCATTGGTGTGAACTGCAAACTTGTATTTAGTACCAGGTACTAAATCGGCAATAAAGATTTGCCAGATGCCAGTATTTTCAATGCGCCACATACGATGAGTATTGCGATCCCAGTAATTAAGATCGCTGATCAAACTTACATCACGAGCATTTGGTGCCCAAAGCGCAAAAGAGGTGCCAAGTAAATTTCCCTCAGCATCGCGCTGAACATGTGAACCTAGAACTTTCCAAAGTTCTTCGTGACGGCCTTCAGCAATTAAATAAAGATCTAGTTCGCCCAAAGCGCCAGGTTGATTAGGTACTACCTGAGGTTTGCGGCGAAAGATTCTCATTAGTTAAGGGATCCGCACCACGGCAATATGAGCCACATTGTTGTAATCGCCCCGCGGATCAAGGCTGACAAAGCTATCTCGATTCCAACTAAATGAGTTTCCAGTTATCTGGTCATCGACCACAAATGAATCTCCAGTTAACCCGAGCAAATCCAGGTTCCAGTGAACCACAGTCGCTTGCGCATTTGAAGGGTCAAGATTGACGATAACTAGTACTAAGTTCTCACCGTCACGCTTTGAATAAGCGATTATTGCCTCGTTATCAGTGTGGTGGAAATGCAGATTGCGCAGGCGCTGCAGAGCACGGTTGGCGTTACGGATTTTGTTTAACTTAGTAACTAGCGGCACTAGTGATTGCTTTGCACCATCCCAATCGCGCACCTTAATCTGATATTTCTCAGAATCTAAGTATTCTTCGCGGCCTTCACTTAAAACTCGGTGCTCAAATAGCTCATAACCGGCATACATTCCCCAAGACGGCGTAAGAGTTGAAGCAAGGACTGCGCGCAAGGCAAACATTGCTGGGTTTCCGCTTTGCAAATGAAACGGCAAAATATCTGGCGTATTAACCCAGAAATTAGGGCGAAAAAAAGCACTTGTTTGATGTGAAACTTCATTTCCATATTCAGTTAGCTCATGCTTAGTAGTGCGCCAAGTGAAGTAGGTATAAGACTGTTGGAACCCAGCTTTGCCAAGTGCATGCATCATGGCTGGCTTAGTAAAAGCTTCGGCTAAGAAAATAATCTCAGGGTGTTTTGCATTTACTTTAGAAATTAAAGTTTGCCAGAATAGAACTGGTTTAGTGTGTGGATTATCAACTCGGAAGATAGTTACGCCCTTGCTAATCCAAAGCTCACAGATTCGATAAACCTCAGCAACTAGTCCATCAAAATCATCATCAAAGTTAATTGGATAAATATCTTGATACTTCTTTGGCGGGTTCTCGGCGTAAGCAATCGTGCCATCGGTGCGATAGTTAAACCACTTCGGATGCTCTTTAACCCACGGATGATCTGGTGAAGTTTGCAGAGCTAGATCAAGTGCTATTTCAAGGCCTAACTTATTTGCCTCTTTAACGAATTTTTCAAAATCTTTCATCGTGCCAAGTGCTGGATTAATCGCATCGTGGCCACCATCTGAGTTTCCAATACCCCATGGCACACCTGGATCATTAGGACCTGCCGTTAAAGTGTTATTTGGCCCCTTGCGGTGAGAGAGGCCGATTGGGTGGATTGGCGGGATATAAAGAACGTCAAAACCCATATCTTTTACTGCTTTTAGCCGCTTTGCTGCAGTGCCAAAATTTCCACTGGCAAAAGTGCCATCCTTATTTATGCTGGCGCCTTCACTGCGTGGGAAGAATTCATACCAAGCTCCAACTAAAGCTCGTTCGCGTTCAACATAGAGTGGAAATTGTGGCGAATTAGTTGTCACAGTGCGATATTGAGTAACTATGGCTGCTGCTATTTCAAAGGTGAAGTTACCTAGTTTTGGTAGCGCGATTAGCGCTTCATAGCGATCAGTACCGGGCTTTCGTTCAATGGCCGCTACGCGAGATAACTCTTTACCTTTGCTATCGCGAGTAACTATTTGAACTTGCG
>CANLAY010000089.1 GCA_947488635.1 Candidatus Nanopelagicaceae bacterium | reverse complement strand
CCTTAAAGCGTTTGCAAACAGATCACATCGATCTCTATCAGGCACATCGCTTTGACTATGAAACACCGCTGGAAGAAACCTTGAGCGCTTTCGATGACTTAATTCGTCAGGGCAAAGTGAATTACATTGGTGTTTCAAACTGGAAGCACACTGAAATTCAAGATGCGCTGAAAATTCAAGACGATAAGGGATACAACCGAATTGTTTCTAACCAACCTTCCTACTCTGCCATCTATCGAGTTATCGAAGCCAAAATTGTGCCACTGTGCGAACGCGAAGGCATTAGCCAGATTGTTTATTCACCGTTAGCGCAAGGCGTTCTAACTGGTAAATATCTACCAGGCCAAAAGGTTCCAGCTGATTCACGTGGGGCGAATAAGAACAATAATGGTCAATTCATGCAAGGCATGATGAATGATGAATTCCTTAGCCATGTAGCTAAGTTGCAACCGATTGCAGATGCACACGGAATCACTATGTCTCAGCTGGCGTTAGCTTGGATTCTCAGCAACCCAAATGTGGCAAGTGCAATTATGGGCGCCACTAAACCTAAGCAGGTTACTGAAAATGCGAAGGGCAGTGGGATCAAGCTAGAAGCAGCAGTGATCAAGGAGATTAATGCAGTGTTAAAGCCGATTACTAAAACTGACCCGAACTTAACAAGTAGTCCAAAGCCGCGCGCTTAATTACTTTTTCTTTTGGTAGGCCGCAGCAGGCTTAGGTGCACGCAGACGACGCATCTGAGTCGAACGTAGCCAGCCATACATGCCCAGACCCTTGGTATTGGCTTCCGGAAACTTTTCAATAATTTGCTTCTTAAGTTTGCGACTCAAGAAGAAGCCATCTACGACTGCAAATAAGAGCACCGTGTACATCAGCACGATTGCGATGACATTAACTGTCATATTTGGCACCACTGAGAAAAGTAGAACTACAAAAATAATTGGTAGGAAGAACTCACCAATTGAACGTCGACCATCGACTTCATCACGAACGAATCGGCGAACTGGGCCACGGTCACGAAGTGGAAGAGCGTTCTCATCGCCGCGAAGGTATGCCTCACGTTGGGCAACACGTCGCTCGCGAGCTAGCGCTTTATCGCGCTTCTTGGCTTCCTTACCAATTGCAGGGGCCAGAGTTGAAACCTTGCGCTTTGATTCGGCATCTTTGCGAGAAGGTGTCGGACGACCTTTTTTGGCGGCTTCTTCAGTCATGGCCAAACTATAGAGCCAGCATGCGCTCTAAGGCGAGTTTGGAGTACTTGCGAACGTCATCAGGCACAATGATTTGATTGACTACCTGTCCTTGGATCAGGGATTCCATGGCCCAAACTAAATGCGGCAGGTCTATCCGGTTCATAGTTGAGCAATAGCAAACAGTCTTATCAAGAAACAATATTTCCTTATCTGGCATGGTGCGAGAAAGGCGCTGCACCAGATTTAACTCAGTACCAATGGCCCACTTAGAACCGGCTGGAGAATTCTTGACAGTCTGAATAATCTTCTCAGTTGAACCAACTACATCTGCAATTGAAACAACTTCGTGTTGGCATTCTGGATGTACTAATACCTGCACGCCCGAAACTCGTTTGCGCACATCAGCAACATTCTGCGCGCTAAAGCGACCATGCACTGAGCAATGACCACGCCAAAGAATTACTTTTGCCGCATGCAATTCCGCTTCGGTTAAGCCCCCCATAGGTTTCCAGGGATTCCAAACTACGCAATCGGATAGCGATAAGCCCATTGCAAGAACTGCCGTGTTTCTACCTAAATGTTGATCGGGCAAGAAAAGAATTTTCTCACCTTGCGTAAATGCCCACTCCATTGCACTTTTCGCATTTGATGAGGTGCAGATAGTTCCACCATTTTTTCCAGTGAAACTTTTGATTGCAGCAGATGAATTCATGTAGGTAACCGGAATAGTTCTTTGGGCAATTCCAAGTTCAGTTAATTGATTCCAACAATCATCTACCTGGTTAGCACTTGCCATATCGGCCATTGAACAACCAGCAGCTAGGTCAGGCAGGATCACTTTCTGATCGTCATTTGTTAATACATCCGCGCTCTCGGCCATGAAGTGAACTCCGCAAAAAATGATGTACTCGGCTTGCGGATTTTCAGCTGCTGCTTGAGCTAACTTAAATGAGTCGCCGGTAATGTCAGCAAATTCGATAACTTCATCACGTTGATAATGATGGCCAAGAATCATTACTTTGGAACCAAGGGCTGATCGCGCAGCTCGGGCCCGTTCCACTAAATCTGGATCACTGGCAGCAGGCAGTTCGCCGGCACAGGAGACCCCACGTTCGCTGGTTAGATCGCGTTCGCGTCCCATCAGAAGTAGATCGGTTAAGGCCATGGCGACATTCTCTCGAATTTTGACCCTCCTGTCGCATTTGGAGTACCTGATTGCCTCTCTCATGGCTACTATTAACCCTGTTCGTAGAACTTTTAGGGGAGAGCAATGACTACCGAGGCCGTAGATATCAAGATGACCAGTATCGCTTTGTCCGATGTGGCAGCAAGCAAAGTTGCCGCTCTATTGGCTCAAGAAGGTCGCGATGATCTCTGCCTACGTGTTGCGGTTCAACCTGGTGGCTGCTCTGGGCTTAAGTACCAGCTCTATTTCGATGATCGCAACCAAGATGGTGACATCGTTCGTGAGTTCGGCACAGTCAAAGTTGTTATCGACAAGATGAGCGATCCATACCTAATGGGCGCAACAATCGACTTCGTGGACACCATTGAGAAGCAAGGCTTCACGATTGATAATCCGAATGCGCAAGGTTCATGCGCTTGCGGCGATTCGTTTAATTAATTTCTAGAACGAATTTAACTTAATGAAAATTGGTGTTGCCGGTTCTGTCGGCTTGGACCATTTAATGACCTTCCCGGGAAAATTCACCGATTCTTTAGTTGCTGGCTCACTCGAAAGAATCTCACTCTCATTCTTAGTTGATGGCCTCGAAGTTCGCCGAGGCGGATGCGCCGCAAACATTGTTTATGGCATGGGTGTGCTTGGCTTAAATCCAGTTCTGATTGCAGCTGTTGGAAAAGATTGGGCTGATTACGATGCCTGGCTAATTCGCCATGGTGTTGATACTTCACATGTCTTAATTTCAACCACTCAGTTCACTGCACATTTCATGGTCACCACCGATACTGAGTTAAATCAGATTGCGTCCTTCTTCCCAGGTGCCATGTCTGAAGCGCGAAACATTGAACTTGGTCCAATCATGGATAAAACCGGTCGCTTCGACATCGTTGTAATTTCGCCAGATGATCCTGAAGCAATGCTTAGACATTCAGAAGCATGCCGTTCACAAGGAATAGCTTTTGCCGCTGACCCTTCACAACAAATGGCGCGCATGAGTGCCGAAGAAATTCGACAGTTAATAACTGCGGCGAAGTATTTATTCTTAAATGAATACGAATTAGCACTAGCGATGCAGAAAACCGGCTGGACTGATGCTGAAATTCTCAACCTAGTTGAATATCGAGTAGTAACGCTTGGTTCAAAGGGTGCGAAAGTTGAATCTGAAAGTGGTGAATTTGTTCAAGTAACTGTGCCAAAAGAAAAAGCAAAGATTGATCCAACTGGCGTAGGCGATTCATTTAGATCAGGTTTTATTGCTGGTCTTGCATGGGGCTTAAGTCATGAGCGTTGCGCTCAACTGGGTTCCATGATTGCCACCTATGTGATTGAAACAACGGGTACACAGGAATATCGCTTTACTGCAGCTGAGTTTGTGGCACGTTTTGCCGAAGCTTACGGAGACGCTGCAGCTAGTGAGATTTCTGCACAACTGAAGTAATTGCACTTATTAGTTCACGTACTTCGGCCTCTGTTACGCCATGATGCAAAGTAATTCGTAGATTACCTTCACTCTCCATGCCCAGCGCTGCTAAAACATGACTTGGTTGCATTTGAGCTGCGGTACAGGCAGATCCAGAATCTAGAACGAAGTTGACTTCATTTAGTTGTCTAACCAGATCTTCGCCCACGCAGCCATCTACAACCAGGGCAATCGTTTGGTTACCTGAATCTGAGACAACGCCAGCGAATGCAATATTCAGCTGGGCAGCTGTGAGTGATTGCCTAATCAGTTGATTCAATTCTGCAATGCGCTTTCCTTCGGTGGCTTCTTCCTTTAACCATTCCTCGAGCGCAACAGCGCTAGCCAAAAGAAGTGGCAATGAGGATGACTCTGGAGTTCTGCGAATTCCTAAATTAGGTAGCGGGTTTTTCCAGGCAGTTGAGTTACGTATTGCCAGAATGCCAATACCGGCTGGTCCTTGCCAACTAGTGGCATCAAAGATCGCGCTATCCCAACGGCTAGGTAAGGGAAGGTTTGGCGCTGCGGAATAATCGAGTGCTACATAAATTGGATTGATAGTTGCTATTACTGAATCAACATCTTGGGTGATTCCGGTTTCTATATTGGCGCCTTGCAGGGCCAGAACGCTTTTCTGTTTGATTTGAGTTAGATCACAAATTCGTCCGTTAGGTCCGACGTTTAAGATTT
>CANLAY010000088.1 GCA_947488635.1 Candidatus Nanopelagicaceae bacterium | reverse complement strand
TTTATGAAAGCTGCCAAGAAAGCAAAGATCAAAGTACTGGGTGACATAACAACGAATCACTGCAGTAATGAACATCCTTGGTTCTTAACTGGCCAAAAGAGCAAGAGTTCAAAGGAGAACAAGTTCTTCTACTGGGATAAGAAAACTCCGTTTGGTTATGCAACGTTCTATGCCGTAAAGCAGATGCCCAAACTTAATTTTGCATCAGCTGAATTACGTAAGCGTTTTTATGAAGCAAAAAATTCAGTTATTCAAAAATGGCTTTCACCTAAATATGGCCTAGATGGCTGGCGTATCGATGTAGGCAACCAAACTGGCCGCTATCGTGAGGCTGATATGCACGATGAAGTTATGCGTGATATCCGCACTGCGATGGACAATATAAAGCCAAATACTTGGTTAGTAGCAGAGAACGCCGATATGTGGCCGACTGATTTAAATGGCACTGGCTGGGATGGCACCATGAATTACAACGGATTCATGCGACCACTTTGGGCTTGGTTTAATCACAATCCAAATCTTGAGACAGGTGGATTCCATGGTTTACCAATTGCGATGCCTAAAACAACTGGTGCGCAATTTGTTAAGGCAATGACTGTGTTTAACTCTTCAATTCCATGGCGCAACTTGATCGACAGTATGACACTTCTTGATTCTCACGACACAGCTCGCATGCGCAATGTTGTCGGTGGTGACAAAGAGAAGCACATGGCAGCCATGGCTCTATTGCTGACTTATCCAGGTGTGCCATCAATTTATGCTGGCGACGAAATCGGGCTTGAGGGCGCCTGGGGCGAAGATGGCCGTCGCACGATGACTTGGGATGATGCACAAAATTGGGATCACAATTTCTTAAATTCGGTTAAAGAACTTGTGAAACTTCGTCGGACCGCGCCTGCACTTATCGAAGGTGGCTTGCGTTGGATTGATGTGCAAGATGATCACCTTCTTTTCTTACGCGAAGCAACTGATCAGAATCTTTTGATTCTAGTTGCACGAGATAAAACTAAAGTTGATATTGATCTAAGCAAATTTGGTTACTCAATTATTGGAACTCATTTTGGACCAGCAGCTAGCGGTTCTCGGTTGAAGTTAAATTCTAAGAATGGCCTCGCCGGAATTTGGGAAGTTGCTTAATGAAAATATTTATCGCTCTATTTACAATTGCAACGCTGGGGATTTCGGCTGCCGGAAGTTCGGCTGCTCAAAACATCGCAGCGCTAGCAACAAATATCGCGCGTGGTGCGCAGAGCGACGAATCTGCTTACTTTGTTATGACCGATCGCTATGCAAATGGCGACATGACTAATGACAGTGGTGGCCTTAAAGCAGGTTCATATGAAAGCGGATTTGACCCAACTAATTACGGCATGTTCCATGGTGGTGATTTCAAAGGCATAACAAATAGCCTCGATCGCCTGAAAAAGTTGGGTTTTACCTCTATTTGGGTCACGCCACCGGTTAAGCAACAAACTATGCAAGGAAATTCAGCGGCTTATCACGGCTATTGGGGCTTAGATTTCACAACGGTTGATCCGTATCTAGGTAGCGAATATGACTTCAAGGAGCTGGTTGTAAAAGCTCATGCGATTGGCATGAAAGTCATTATTGATATCGTGGTTAATCACACCGCCGATGTAATCCAGTATTCCGATAACAACGCCTACGTGAGCCATAAGAGCGCACCTTATTTAGATGCTGCCGGAAAACCATTTGATCCAGCTCTGTTTGCTGGAAAAGATACTTTTCCAAAGCTAGATGCGAATATTTCTTTTGCCAAGAAGCCATCAGTTGATGCTGCCAATGCGAATATTAAGAAACCAGCATTTCTAAATGACATTACTAACTATCACAATCGCGGTGATTCAAATTGGTCAGGCACCTCAGTTCTAGATGGCGACTTCTTTGGGCTAGATGATGTTTTTACTCAAAAACCAGAGGTTGTAAAAGGTTGGATTGATGTATGGAGCAGTTGGATTACCAAGTTCGGAATCGATGGTTATCGCATTGATACTGCCAAACATGTGAATCCAGAATTTTGGCGAGCATTTATTCCAGCAATTCTAAAAGCTGCCAAAGCTGCTGGAAAAACTGATTTCCCAATTTATGGGGAAATTTTTGACTCAAATCCATTGACTACTGCGCAGTTTGTTCGCGATCAAGCCTTTCCTGGGGTTCTTGACTTTGCCTTCCAAAGCAATGTGACAGCGTATGTAACTAATGGTCGTGGCGCTGAAAAATTAGTCGAACTCTTTAACGCTGATGATCTCTATACGACTTCAACAACATCGGCATATAGTTTAACTACTTTCCTTGGTAACCACGATATGGGTCGAATCGGAATGTTTATCGATAGCGCCGCAAGTAACGAAGCAGATGCGCTTGCCAAATCTAAGTTAGCAAATGCACTTCTATTCTTGTTACGTGGCGGCCCAGCCCTTTATTACGGCGACGAAAAAGGAATGACTGGCAGCGGTGGCGATAAGGCAGCGCGCCAAGACATGTTCGCTACACAGGTTTCATACTGGCAAGATGAAAAGCGCATTGGGTCAGACCCAATCGGCAACCGCAGTGCATTTGATGTTAGAAATCCACTCGAAGATCAGATCACCTCAATGCAGGCGATCATTAAAGCTAATGCTGCACTTCGCTCAGGCACGCAACAGATTCGCTTTAATAACAGTGAAGTATTCGCAATTACTCGCTATCTAAATGGTCAAGAATATGCAGTGGTATTTAACTCTGGAGAGACAGCGCAAGAAGTAAAGTTCAACGTAAGTACCAGTGGCTCAAAGTGGACACCAATACTCGGTTCTGCAATCTCTTCATCGGCAGCCGGCGCTAATTTAACCGTGAAAGTTGGCCCAACCAATTATGTGGTTCTTAAAGCTGCAACAAAGTTCAAAGCCAAGCTAGCTCCGGCAGTGACTCTTAATGCACCACGATCTGATTTTGCAATGGATTACTTGCTAGAGATAAGTTCAACTGTGAAGGGCGATGAATACAACCAAGTAACTTACTTAGTACGTGAGGCTGGTAAGAATTGGGTCAACATCGGAACTTCGGATCACCGCACCGTAAAGGGTGACATAGCTGCAGCTGGTTTGTATCGCGTGTTCTTAGAGCCACGCAATTATGCAAACGGTACTAATCTTGAGTTTGTCTCAATCATGAAAAACGCTGCGAATAAAACTGCGGTTTCAAAGATTATTAAATATAAAGTTAGTTATTAGTCCAGCCAGAACTTCATTACTTGGTCTAAATAACTGGCCCACGATCTTTCGTTATGGCTGGTCTTTTCATAAACCTTAGTTGCAAAGCCATGCCCGATTCGGTATCCCTTTTCTTTCATTAACCGATCAGCTAATTCTTGAAATGGTTTGTAATCCGCATCAATACTCTTGGTTCCGCGGCTCATCCAAACTTTATGGGTGCCAGGCTTTGGTAGCTCTTCAACAGTACGTTCGACCAATCGATTGCCACCGATAGTCCAATGTGGCGAGAGCGCTAGAAGCGCACTCATCTGCTCAGGGCGTTGAATTCCAGCGTAAAGAGTTGATAAACCACCCATGCTTGCACCAATCATTGCCCGATTTGCTACGGGTATTTCAAGTTCATAAGCGCTGAGGATTTCCGGCACGATTTGATCAAAAATCATATTTAGATATTGATCGCCGCGTAGATGAGCCAAGTCTGCCTTCACTACATTAGCTAAATTTACGACTACATCTTCTTGAAAGAATCTTTGCGGCGATAAATCTTTTGCCCGACCATGTTCATCTTGCTTACTACCGCCATGCCAGATTGCAATAATGGCTGGCGGATTAAGCCCAAGATGTTCGGATACCCGAATCGAGCTTTGCGCCATCTCCCAGGTACTACGGCGGTGCGTAGAAGTCTTGCCATCAAAAACATTCTGGCCATCATGTGCGATCAATAGATGTTGGGTAGCTCCACGAGGGACCCAGAAGTCCACTATGCGGCCATCGAAATGAACTCGGTTTACCTCACCCGGAACGCCGCGAACTTGATATCTCTTAATTAACTCCATAGTGGTTGAATAATGCCATGACATCAGCAAATGTAAAGAAGCGGGCAATCATCTGGTTTCGCCGTGATTTACGCATTTCTGATCACCCAGCGCTACTAGCTGCGATTGAAGCAAGTGATGAAATCGTGCCGCTCTTTATTATGGATAGTCGGATAGCAAGTAAATCTGGCTCATTCCGGTTGGCATACCTAGCACAAAGTTTGCAAGCCCTGGATAAATCTCTGAATGAGAAGCTTCTGGTAATTGCTGGCGAACCAAGCGAAGTTCTCAAAGATGTAATGAGTCGGTATAACGCGATTTCAGTTCATGTGAGTGCTGACTACACTCCATACGGAGTTGCCCGTGATGCCAAAGTAATTGAAAACGGTATTGAGTTAACTCAAACAGGTAGTCCATATGCAGTTGCGCCAGGGCGAGTACGCAAAAGTGATGACACCCCTTATCGCGTTTACACACCGTTCTATCGTGGATGGTGCACTCATGGTTGGCGCGCACCAGCTGCAAAACCATTGAATATTAGGGCTGCTAAGCCACTTGCTGG
>CANLAY010000087.1 GCA_947488635.1 Candidatus Nanopelagicaceae bacterium | reverse complement strand
GTTAACGAAGGCAAGACCGAGCCAGCGCTTTCTAAGATTGTCGCAGGCCGCGTGACTGGTTTCGTTAAGGAAGTTTCCTTGATCGAGCAGTCATTTGCTAAGGATGCCAAGAAGAGCGTTAAGCAAATTCTGGACGAAGCGGGCACTGATGTGACTGCATTCTTCCGTTTCCGCGTGGGTCAATAACAGGTAACTAAACGCCGAATACACTCACCACATAATCAGTAGAGGATAAGGAGCACTCATGCCGGGTACGCGAGGAACGTATGGCAGAGTGCTCCTTAAACTTTCTGGTGAAGTTTTTGGTGGCGCAAAAGGCATCGGTGTTGATCCTGATGTTGTGCAAGATGTTGCTCGCCAAATTGCAGACGTTGTTCGCACTGGCGTTCAAGTAGCAGTTGTGGTCGGTGGTGGTAATTATTTCCGCGGCGCTGAACTACAACAGCGCGGCATGGATCGTTCTCGAGCTGACTACATGGGCATGCTCGGCACAGTTATGAATTGTTTAGCTCTGCAAGATTTCCTTGAAAAAGAGGGCATTGCAACTCGCGTGCAAACTGCGATCACAATGGGCCAAGTTGCCGAACCGTATATTCCACTTCGCGCCATTCGTCATTTAGAAAAAGGTCGTGTAGTTATTTTCGGCGCTGGTGCCGGAATGCCATTCTTCACAACCGATACCGTTTCAGCGCAACGCGCACTTGAAATTGGTGCCGAAGCGTTATTGCTGGCAAAGAGTGGCGTCGATGGCGTTTATACAGCTGATCCCAAGAAAGATCCAAAAGCCACAAAGTACGACTCAATTTCATACGATGAAGTTTTGAGCAAGTCACTTGCCGTGGCTGATGCAGCAGCATTTGCGCTCTGTCGCGAAAATAAGTTGCCGATTGTGATCTTTGATTTAATGGCAAACGGAAATATTGCACGCGCCGTTCGTGGCGAATCGATTGGCACGATCGTCGCATAAGCGATGATCACTAAGTTAGGCGGGAAACCAAATGGCAGATGTAGCAGCAACGCTAGGCGATGCGGGCAGCAAGATGGATAAAGCGGTAACTGTCGCTAAAGAAGATTTCGCGAGCATCCGTACTGGTCGCGCCAACCCAGCCCTTTTCAACAAAATCATGGTTGATTACTACGGCACTTACACAGCACTTTCTCAATTAGCTTCAATCCAAGTACCAGAAGCCCGCATGGCGATCGTTTCGCCATTTGATAAAGGCGCTATGGCCAGCATTGAAAAGGCAATCCGCGACTCAGATTTAGGCGTTAATCCAGGCAACGATGGTGTGGTTATTCGGGTTAACTTCCCTCAATTAACTGAAGAGCGCCGTAAGGAATATGTAAAAGTTGTTAAGACTAAAGGCGAAGATGCCAAGATTTCGATTCGCAATATTCGTCGCGCAGCTAAGGAATTGCTAGAAAAGGCTGAAAAAGATGGTGATATCGGTAAAGATGATTTAAGTCGCGCTGAAAAAGAACTTGAAAAAATGACTGGCGATCACACCACCATGATCGATGAATTGTTAAAGCACAAGGAGGCCGAACTCCTCGAAGTCTAGGGAGTTTGTAAACCCATGGACGATCTCCATTCGCTTAACGATGCCATCAATCGGCGTGCTGGGCGCAAGCTCGGTCCTTCGATTCTGGTTTCGCTATCACTTGTTGCGCTTATTTGGGTTTCGTTAGCATTTCAACCAATAGTTTTTGCTGGTGTGGTAACCCTGGCAGTAGTGCTTGGTATTCGTGAAATCTCGCGTGCTTTTGCTCAAGTAGAGACAAATATTCCAACTAACACCCTTATCGCTGTTTCCATAGGTTTATCAATTGCCACTTGGGTTGATGGCGTTGAAGGCTTAGCAGTCGCTACCGCAGTTGCCTTACCAATTTTGCTTATTAACATATTGCGTCGTGGCCCCGAGGGCTTTGTGCGTAGTGCAACGGCAACGACGCTAGCGCTAATTTATTTACCTTTTCTAGCCGGCTTCATTATTCTGCTGGGCCATAATGAAAAGGGTCTCGAGCAGGTGATGACCTTTGTAATTTTGGTTGGTTGTAACGATACATTTGGCTATTTTGTTGGAGTACTTATTGGTAAGCATCTAATGGTGCCGAACATTAGTCCCAAAAAATCTTGGGAAGGTTTAGCGGGATCCGTAGTTTTCACCATGCTAGGTGGCGCACTAATGTTCCATTACGTCTTAGATATTCATTGGCATATCGGCGCTATCGTCGCAATATTGATTGTTTTCACTGCTACCAGTGGCGACTTAATTGAAAGTGCCATGAAGCGTGATCTACATTTAAAAGATATGGGTTCACTGCTGCCAGGACACGGGGGAGTACTAGATCGCCTTGATTCAGTTCTACTTTCAGCCCCAGCGCTCTGGTTAACGCTCGAATTAGTCCGTAGGTACCTATAGATGGCTGAAATAAAGTTGGTTTTCGACGAACCGGTTCAGCGCAAGAAAGCCCCGAAACACTTAGCTGATCTGGCACCGGCAGATCGCAAAGCCTGGGCAACTGAACTTGGTTTTCCTGGTTATCGTGCCAACCAAGTTGCCACCCATTACTTCTCGCACTTAGCTCATGACCCAAGTACCTGGACTGATATTCCAGCTGATTCACGTCAGGCGCTTGCCGATGCGCTAACTCCATCGCTAATTTCATTGGTGCGCACAGTTTCTTGCGATAACGGCATGACTCGCAAGGATCTTTGGAAATTACATGATGGTGTTTTAGTTGAATCAGTTTTAATGCGTTACACAGATCGCACAACAGTTTGTATTTCGTCGCAAGCTGGTTGCGGCATGAATTGTCCGTTCTGCGCTACTGGGCAAGCTGGCCTAACTCGAAACTTATCGGCTGGTGAAATAACTGAACAGATCGTTGCTGCTGCGCGCACCTGTGCCAACGGCGAACTACCTGGTGGGCCAACTCGGCTTTCAAATATTGTTTTCATGGGCATGGGCGAACCACTTGCAAACTACAACGCAGTTGCGCGCACCCTGCGAAATATCACCGATGAGAACCCAAATGGCCTGGGCATAAGTGCTCGCTCGGTAACAGTTTCAACCGTTGGTTTAGTAAATGGAATTGAAAAGTTAATGGCCGAAGATTTAAATGTGACGCTAGCAATTTCGCTACATACCCCTGATGATGAACTGCGAGATTCCTTAGTACCAATTAACTCTCGTTATAAAATACGCGAAGTTTTGGCTGCAGCCGATGATTATGAAAAGAAGACCGGGCGTCGATATTCGATTGAATACGCGCTAATTCGCGATATTAATGACCAAGCTTGGCGCGCTGATCTTTTGGGACGCCTGCTTAAGAACCGCAACGCCCACGTAAATTTAATTCCGCTAAACCCAACCCCTGGTTCGAAATGGACCGCATCGCGCCATGAGGATGAACTCGAATTCGTCCGAGTCCTAGAAAGTTATGGTGTGCCAACAACGGTGCGCGATACTCGCGGCCGTGAAATTGATGGGGCCTGCGGCCAATTAGCCGCTGCCGAACTAGCCAAATAAAAGCATCTCGTCGTAGGCTAAGCCGCATGGAACAACTACAGAATTTCATTAACGGTAAATCAGTCCCTGGCTCATCGGGTGAGGTCACCCAATTAATTAATCCAGCAACTGGTGAGGTCTATGCGACTGCGCCGAAATCAAACGCTGCCGATGTTGATGCTGCCATGAAAGCTGCATCCGATGCTTTCGTATTATGGCGCGATTCAACCCCGTCAGAGCGTCAACGTGCTCTATTGAAAATTGCGGATGCGCTGGAATCTCGCGCCGATGAAATTATTGCAATCGAATGCCGCAACACAGGTAAGCCAATTGCTGTTACAACTTCTGAAGAAGTTCCACCGATGATTGATCAAATTCGTTTCTTCGCTGGCGCTGCTAGAAATCTAGAAGGCAAGTCAGCCGGTGAATATATGCGCGGCATGACTTCATATATTCGACGCGAGCCAATTGGGGTTTGCGCACAAGTAACTCCATGGAACTATCCAATGATGATGGCAGTTTGGAAATGGGCACCGGCAATTGCAGCTGGAAACACTGTGGTGTTAAAGCCAAGTGATACAACTCCAGCATCAACTTTATTTATGGCGCAAGTAATGAGTGAATTCTTACCTGCTGGTGTTTTCAATGTCATTTGCGGCGAACGCGAAACTGGAAAATTACTTGTCGATCACACAACGCCAGTTATGGTTTCAATTACTGGTTCAGTGCGCGCCGGTACCGAAGTTGCAACAGCTGCTGCTTCACAGTTAAAGCGCGTGCACCTTGAACTTGGTGGCAAAGCTCCAGTAGTTGTCTTCGATGACGCCGACCTTGATGCAGCCGCTGAAGGAATCGCAGTTGCTGGCTTCTTTAATGCTGGTCAAGATTGCACAGCCGCTACTCGCGTTTTGGTTCAAGCTGGTGTCTATGACGCAATGGTTGCCAAGATGGCAGATCAAGCCACCAACAACATCGCCGTTGGCATGCCAGAGAGTGATGCGCTAGTTGGCCCGCTAAATAATGCCAGCCAGTTAGCTCGCGTAAAGGGCTTTGTTGATCGCACACCTGCCCACGCCAAGATTGTCGCTGGCGGCAAGCAACTTGAGCAGCCGGGCTACTTCTTTGCCCC
>CANLAY010000086.1 GCA_947488635.1 Candidatus Nanopelagicaceae bacterium | reverse complement strand
GTTCTTATTCGCCCCACGTGAATCAGCTGGAACCTTTTGGCCTGGTAGATATTTACCAGTTAGAACGCCTTGCGCTAACGGTGAATAAACAATCTGGCCAATGCCTTCGCGTTCGCAAAGTGGCACGATCTTGGCTTCGATAACTCGATAGATTGCAGAATATGAAGGCTGGTTCGAAACAATTCGGTTGTATCCCTTATCGTCTTGAATTTTCAGCGCATCTTGAATTTCAGTGTGCTTCCAGTTTGAAATACCAATGTAATTCACTTTGCCTTGACGAATTAAGTCATCGAAAGCGCTCAAGGTTTCTTCCAGCGGTGTTTCATAGTCAAAGCGATGTGCCTGATAGAGATCGATGTGATCTGTTTGCAAACGCTTTAAGGAAGCATTGCAAGATTCAATTATGTGCTTACGTGATAAGCCACGATCGTTCTTACCGGTACCAGTTGGAAAATAGACTTTAGTAAATAACTCATAAGACTCTCGCTTTATCCCTTTAAGCGCTTTACCCAAAATGGTTTCAGCTTTTGTGCCGGCGTAAACATCAGCGGTATCAAAAGTCGTGATGCCAGCTTCAAAGGCCGCTTTCACGCAGGCATTTGCCGCTGTTGCTTCAACTTGGTTTCCGTGGGTGATCCAGTTCCCGTATGCGATCTCAGAAACATACATTCCGGTGTTACCCAAGCGGCGATATTCCATTTTGTTTCTCCCCTAGTTCCTTAGCGAACGTGCGATGGCATAAACGGTAACTTAACAATCTCAACCCTTGAAGTGCGACCACGCACATCAATCTCAAGTTGCTGCCCGACCTTAAAATCTGAATTCACTAAAGCTAAAGCAATTCCGACCTTTAGACTAGGTGAAAATGTTCCACTAGTTACGATGCCAACTTCAGCACCCTCATGCATTACCTGCATCTCGGGGCGCGGTATCCCACGGTCCAGTGACTTTAGCGCAACCTGTCGGCGAGTGACGCCGCTTTCTTTCTGAGCTTTCAGAACTTCGCTGCCTTGGAAATTTGCCTTGTTCCAACCCACTGCCCAACTCGCACTTGCCATTACCGGTGAGATCTCCAGGGAAAGTTCGTGACCATGAAGTGGATAGCCCATTTCAGTTCTAAGTGTGTCTCGTGCGCCCAGCCCACAAACTAAGCCGTCGTTTGCTTCGACTTGCTCAACTAGCGCATCCCAAACAGTTAAAGCTTGGTTCCACTTCGGCAAGACTTCAAAACCGTATTCACCGGTGTATCCGGTACGACAGACAATCACATCACAACCAGCAATCGAAACATAAGTAAATGCCATGTAGTCGATTTCGATCTGTAACCCAAAGTGCGCTAAAACTTTTGCGGCAAGTGGTCCTTGTAGTGCAATTACACCGTAATCATTGTGCAGATTGTCTACTGCAATTCCGCTAGGTGCATTTGCTTGCAGATCTGCAACAACTGCACTCGTATTTGAAGCATTAGGCACAATAAAGAAATCGGTAGCGGAATTGCGATAAACAATTAGATCATCAATCACATAACCGGCACTGTTGCACAACATTGAGTACTGGGCTGCGCCATCGGAAATCTTGGTTAAGTCATTCGTTAACATTGAATTTAGAAACTCAAGTGCACCTTGACCGACAACCGATGCTTTTCCAAGGTGCGAAACATCAAAGAGGCCAACTCGTTCCCGCACTGCCGCGTGCTCAGCCAAAACACCAGCGCCGGGATATTCGATCGGCATTAGCCAACCGCCAAAATTGGCCATCTTGGCGGTGCGGGCTAAATGGCGCTCATGCAGAGGAGATTGCTTCATGGCGCACAATCTAGCGCTACATTTTCTGGGTTTCCTGCTTTAGACTCAGCCGAGTTCGACGCAACGAAACAATTAGGAGAGCCATGAAATCAATCCGTTTATCCGATGCCTTAGTTTCCGATGATATTTTGATTGTTGGCTTAGCTAAAGGCGCTAAGGCGGATACCTTAAAGATTGAATCTGGCTCCGTTTCACTCGATGAAAAGTCCCTGCTCGCAGCCCTGAACGACTTAGGTGCAACTGGTGCTGCCAATGAGATAACTAAGTTGCCAGGTTCGACTACCCGATTATTGATCTTCACAGGCCTTGGTGAGGCCAAGAAAGATTATGCCCACGAGGTCTTGCGTCGCGCAGCCGGTGCCGCTTCACGCGCCTTAGCAGGAGAGAAAAGCGCGGCTATTGCACTACCAACAACTGCAATTGAGCAAGTTG
Organism: Candidatus Nanopelagicaceae bacterium; assembly: GCA_947488635.1. Taxonomy (GTDB): domain Bacteria; phylum Actinomycetota; class Actinomycetes; order Nanopelagicales; family Nanopelagicaceae; genus Planktophila. The sequence goes on along the minus strand of CANLAY010000086.1, from coordinate 2,408 downwards.
CAGCTGTTGCTGAAGGCATGACCCTTGGTGCATATGCCTTCGACGAATTCCGTGGCTCCTCTAAAGCAGAACGCAAAGCCCCATTAACTGGTGCAACCATTCACACCAAGATGGCTAACTCGGCCGAAACGAAAGCCGCCGTTAAGCGCGCTGTAATCATTGGTGAATACACAAAATTAGTTCGCGACTTAATCAATACTCCCCCAAGTCACTTAACGCCAGATTCTTTTAGCAAGCAATTTGCCGCGTCGGTAAAGAAACTCGGCGGTTCGGCAGCACACTTGAAAGTTACAATTTTAAATGAGAAGCAATTGCGTGATGGAGGCTATGGCGGTATCTATGGTGTTGGCCAAGGATCAGCTAATCCACCACGTTTACTGCACATTGCTTATAACCCGCCAAAGGCTAAGAAGAAATTGGCATTTATTGGCAAAGGAATCACTTTTGATACTGGTGGCTATGCGTTAAAGCCAGCTGCCGGCATGGAAGCTATGAAATCAGATATGAGTGGAGCTGCTGCCGTAAGTGCTGCGATTTTGGCAATAGCTGAACTTAAATTGCCAATCGCAATTGATGCGTGGGCGGCAATGGCTGAGAATATGATCTCTGATAACGCCACTCGACCAAGTGATATTCACACCATGTATGGTGGCAAGACCATTGAAGTTTTAAATCCTGATGCTGAAGGTCGCTTAGTTATGGCTGATGCGCTAGTTAAAGCCCAAGAATCTAAAATGAAACTAGATGGCATCATCGATGTGGCCACTCTTACTGGCGCACAAGTTGTTGCCCTCGGCACTCGCACCAGTGCGGTAATGACAAATAACGATGAATTCCGCGCGCAATTCTTAATAGCTGCAGATCAAGCTGGCGAAGATTTCTGGCCAATGCCGCTACCTGAAGAACTTCGCGCATCGCTAGATTCAACTGTGGCTGATATGGCAAATATTGGCGATCGAATGGGTGGCATGTTGGTCGCTGGCCTCTTCCTCAAAGAATTTATCCCAGCCGAACTGCCTTGGCTCCACTTAGATATTGCCGGCCCTGCCTATAACGAGGCTAAGCCGCACGGATACACCCCAATCGGTGGCACCGGAATCGCTTTCCGCTCTCTACTTCGTTTGGCCGAGATCACTAGCGAAAAATAGCCACCAGTTAGTTAGATAGCCCGAAGGCTGGCAAGATAGGGTCATAGAACGCTTATGGCTGAAAGGTTGACCGTGGCTCAATTCGACTTGGTAATTCTTGGTGGTGGAAGTGGTGGTTACGCCTGTGCCCTTCGCGCAGCTCAACTAGGCAAGACCGTAGCGCTGATCGAATCCGGAAAACTAGGCGGAACTTGCCTGCACCGCGGATGTATTCCTACCAAGGCCCTTCTTCATTCGGGCGAGATTGCCGATAGCGCACGCGAAGCGAGTACTTTCGGTGTTAACGCCCAATTCCTATCAATGGATATGGTCGCAGTTAATGCTTATAAAGATGGCGTGATTACCAAGCTTCATAAAGGGCTGCAAGGGCTAGTTAAATCACGCAACATTACTTTTGTTGAAGGACACGGACGTCTAGTTGCTAAAGACACTGTCGAAGTAAATGGCGAGCGCTACACCGGAACCAATGTTGTTTTAGCAACTGGTTCTTATGCCAAATCTTTACCAGGTCTTGAAATCGATGGCGTTCGAGTTATGACTTCAGATCACGCAACAAACCTCACTTATGTTCCAAAGTCTGTCATCGTGCTCGGCGGTGGCGTAATTGGTTGCGAGTTTGCATCGGTCTGGAAATCATTTGGTGCTGAAGTAACCATCATTGAAGGACTGCTTCACTTAGTTGCGCTAGAAGATGAATCGAGCAGCAAGCAATTAGAACGCGCATATCGCAAGCGTGGCATTAACTTTGAATTAGGAGTTCGCTTTAAGTCTCATACTGTTACGGCCGATGGCGTAACTGTTGAACTCGAAGACGGAAAAACTTTCTCAGCCGATGTGCTGCTCGTGGCTGTTGGACGTGGCCCAGTTTCGGCCAATCTTGGCTATGAAGAACAAGGCATCACCATGGATCGCGGCTATGTCATAGTCGATGATAAGTGTCGCACTAACGTGCCAGGGATCTGGGCAGTTGGCGACTTAATCCCTACCTTGCAATTAGCACACGTTGGTTTTGGCGAAGGAATTTTAGTTGCTGAAGAAATCTGCGGTTTAAACCCTCGTCCGATTAATTACGATGGTGTTCCACGAGTGACATACTCTGAACCAGAAGTGGCATCTGTTGGCCTAACTACTGCGCAAGCTAAAGAGCGCGGCCACGATGTGGTTGAATTAAATTATGACTTAGCCGGAAACGGTAAAGCACAGATTCTGCGCACAGCAGGCTCAATTAAGTTAGTTTCCCAAAAGAACGGTCCAGTGCTT
>CANLAY010000085.1 GCA_947488635.1 Candidatus Nanopelagicaceae bacterium | reverse complement strand
CAGAAGGAATGAAGGAAGATCACTAAGTTATAAATTGCAAGTTTAATCTTGCAGGAGGGAAGGCGGGAAATCGCCTTCCCTCTTTTTTATGTTTAGATCAAATGTTTTGTAATAGAGATTAGTATTAATCTAAGTACCGGTTGAGAGGATTACCTAAAATTTTAAATAACTATCGCATGTGGGCCTACGCCCTAATCGCTACTGGTTCGATTAACTGGAGCTATCAGCGAAATGAACCAAACGTGGTTACTAATAGCGCATTTGTGATTGTTCCTGGGCTTGTGCTATTTGCGATCACCTTTAACAAGACCCTTGCAGCTAAGTTAAATTCTAAAGCGGCGATGGCTTTCTGGGGCACTGTGGGTGGACTCGCTCTAATTTACGCTTTTATAAACTAATTTTCTTTTTGTTAAGAAGATCCTTGAAAAATTCCCATGCGGAAATCGTTAATAGAATCATGGAAAAACCGAAGAGTAAATCTTCAATTGGTGCACCAGCTAGCCGCTGACCGATAATCTCCGTATCGGTATACATAACTATTGCATTAGAAGTCAGCCACCAGTTAGTCAGTAATTGAAATGGCAAAATCAAAAAGTAAGTCAGCCAAAATATTCCTCTGGTCATCATTCTGGATTTAAGTAGAAAAAGATCTAGAACTACTGCCAGAAATACGGCATTAAGGGCGATGTCAGAGTAGATCATTTGATCTCCTCTTTATCTTTGCCCCAACCAGTTAACTTCGTTAGCGCCAAGTAGGTCAGTATCGACATGAGTGGCACAATAATGAAGAATAAAACTTCTTCAATTGGCAGCTTGCCTAAGAGCATAATTCCTAAAATTTGATTGGGATCAAAGAACCAACTTCCTTTACTAACTGCCCAAAAATCCCAAATCAAATAGATAACTAGAATTAGCGAGTCAGTCAAAAGGAATAACTTAAATTTTTTGGAAAACTGCAATTTGAATCCGAAATTAACGCCGACGGCGCAGATTGCAATGAAAATCAAGACATATGCGTAGTGCAGATTTTCCACACCTAATCCTCTCGCAATCCAATCAATTTGAGCCTAATCTATAGCCATGAACCAGACTCTTTCTCAGATTTATCAAGGGTCTGCGCGCTTTTCCAGAGTTACGGCGGCGGTAGCTGTTTTGCTCTTCGCCGCACTTCAGCTCACCAATTTTGAGATTACGATGAAAGCCCAAGTCGTCATAGCTGTTATTGCCCTTGCTATTGGTATCCCACATGGAGCAATCGATCACTTGATTACCATCCCCCGTGATTCGACCAAAAGATTCATCGCATTTATAGCCGTCTACACCTTAATTGCCTTCATGGCTGCGCTGGCTATTGCGCAATGGAACCTAGTTGGCTTTCAGCTCGTAGTACTAATGAGCGCGCTTCATTTTGGGTTTGGCGATTCGGCTTACGCCAATGAAAGTCAAGCCACCGCCGAGAAGAATGGTTACTCGAACTTAATTCTGGCTAGCTACGCGATTCCGGCAGGTTTCTTGCCGGTGGTCCTACCGCTAACCGATAAGCGAACTTTTGATGTGCTGCAAGAACTTAACCCGGCGCTAATCAATTGGGCTGGCACATTTACCGAGTTGCTAAGAAATTCAACTCTGGCCATTGCGGTATTTTCTATTTTGCTATTAATTGTTACGAAAAACTATTCGCTTGCAATTGATTTAGCTTTGTTGCTGGCGCTCTCATTCTTAGCTCCACCCTTGGTTGCCTTTGCGGTTTACTTCGGTCTTTGGCATGCAATTCGGCATACTGCTCGATTAGTACCTAAGTTACCAAGTGCGATGCAAAAAGTTGCCAGCGGTAATCCGTTAGCTAGCTTCTTTGCTGCAGTGATACCTGGTCTTTACGCAATACTCGGAATTTTTCTACTTGGTATTTACTTTGTTGCTAAAGGCACCAGTGATGTTTCTAGAGATTTCCTCTGGGTGATTTTGGTAATTATTTGGGCACTTACAGTTCCACACATGGCAACTACAGCGAAATTTGATCTTCGTGCTTTTAAGAACTCGCTTCGTCCATAAGCGCTTCAACTAAAGTCTCTTGTAGCCAACCCAGCCAGGTGTAAACCGCATAAACAGCTCGCATTGGATCATCTGGTGCCAGTAATTCCAGATCTTCGTGAGAATTTTGATCAACATTAAGTCGCACGCCAAGAGCCAATCGCACATCATTTAGGCCGCCTAACCAGGCTTGGGCGTTATCAAAATCAAGAACAACGTCGCCATCTGTTGCACTTAGCAAGAGCATGCGCATAGACATGGCATGAGCACGTTTCTTGTCGCGCAGGGTGCTTTCGGTATAACGTCGAAACTCAGCAGCATCTACGCCATCTTGATAAGCATTTGGCAATAGGCGCAATAAGACTTCATCATCAGGTGGTGAATCATGTGTTGTGATTCCAACCATTGCGGCAAGTGGATCTTCGTTTGCATGGTCATGTCGTTCGGCCAATATTTCAATAATTTGTTGCACTAAATTAACCAGTACCTCGCGCTCGGTTTCAGCAAAGTTAGCAATGTAGGTATCGCTACCGTGTCTTAAGAAACCTTCGGTAGGTGTCATTAGATTTGATCCTCGCGAGCAAGTGTTGCCCAGAGCCCATATTCATGAAGTCGTTGCACATAACGTTCCATTTCTTCGCGTGCACCTTTAGCCACAATTGATTTACCTTCATTATGAACTTGCAACATTAATTCAGTTGCTTTTTCTTTTGAGAAACCAAAGACCGTCATAAATACATACGTAACGTAGGTCATTAAATTAATTGGATCATCCCAAACCACAACTACCCATGGGCGATCAGAACTAAAGATGGCACTGATCTCAGCTGCGGTTTCCTCTGAAACAGTTGGCTGCGGTTTTAACTTACCCATAGCCCAATCATTTCATCTAGTAACGCATTCCTTTGCATTGGACTATCTGACTAGCACTACAAAGGGTGCTGAGGTAGATTGCGCCGAATCAGCGCTACTCAATACCAATACTCGATAGCTAAAAACACCCCTAATTAACTCAGTCGGGCCAAATTCAGTACCGGTTGCTAATAACGGCAACGTAGTTAGGTTCACCCAAACTTTGCCATCAAAGCGTTGCAGCGTTACTTGTGCCCCTGCGGTTACCGGTGCAGCTGTAACCAAGACTTTGAATGTGGTGCCTGCCTTTGCCGAAGTAGGCGCAGTGATATTAAGTCGTGGGTTGATCGTGATTGATACTTCAGAACTTAAGCCAGCACCCCGTTCCCAACTGCCTTCACTTGTAACCCGCAATTTTCCAGATTTAGCTAAGTAAATCGATGTTGTGAAAGTGCCGGTGTCGGTGGTGATTGGTTTTGCAATTTGCCGCCACGTGCTTTCATCAAATCCCTTGAACTCTAAGTTCACGGGCATTCCAGGCAGAATTGTTTTATCTTTTAAAGTTGCTTGGCCGGTCAGATTAACAAATGAACCGTATTTAACTGCCATCTGATCAGTTGAAAGTGATAACAGCACCGCATCAGGGGCAATTGTTAGCGCTGTGCTTCGGATTCCATCAGTGGCACTTTGTTCTTCCATGCCCATCGTCCATTCTGCCAAGCCGCCCAACCGATACTTTGCTACCAATTGTGCGCGTGCTAAATAACTAGCCGGGTTTTGATACCAAGCGGTGCGAGTTGCTGTGCAAGAAGTTACTTGGCCGCTGGCATTGTTTCCGTTATAAGTTTTTTGATAAGTAAACGTTGCTTCTTGATATTGCGCGTTATATGTAGGAGCAACACCATAAGTTGAGGCAAGCGTTGCAGCATTGCGCATCACGAAAGTTGCTGCTTTAGCATTTGTTGACACTACTTTCGAAACATTTGCCGGACAGATGCCATCGACTTTAATGACCCAATCTCGGCCATAGCCTGCTAAACCTATAAATACCTTCGTTGCGGGCATTACGGAAATTGCGTATTGAACTGTGCGCTCTACCCAAGAAATTGGCCCGATTGGACCTGGCTTACCCGTTGAATAGTCATACGTCATGATGCGCAGGCGGTCTATAGATGGTGCGATTTCGGCCCAGGCATAAACGGTGTAGCCCTTTTGTTTCTCAGTTAGCGGAAAATGCACAGGGGTAGTAATAGAAAGAATTTTACCTTTTGCATGCAGCGCAGCACTTAACTCTTTTACCAATAGAACCCAATTTGGTTTAGTAGTTGGCCAAGATGCGGTGCCATCAGCAAAAGCGAAACCTTCAAAATCTAAATCAATGCCATCGAAGTTTTTACTCATTACTAAATCCATAATTGACTTAATAACATCTGCTCGATCGCTGCTTTTAGCTAGCAGCTTCGCAAGCACTAATTTGTCGGTGCCATCGGTAATTGTGGGGATGATTTTAAATCCAGCGTTACGCATGGTCGTAAGCGGAACATCAATTGCAATGCTGGGATTTCCTGGCGTGTAGAGATCCAAAATATATGGTGCCTTGGTTTTGCTATTTAATTTCAAGGTGTACCAAAATGGCATAACTTCATTGATTAGATCAGCATTAGCAACCGCGGTCGGTAGCGACGTGCTCATTCCGTAATAAGGGATCCAGCCAGTTAAAATCTTGCGTGGGGTGGTATTGATGTTCGCCGAATTACTGGGTTCAGCGTTTGCGCTTGGCACCAGTTGAGTGGCCAAAGCAATAGTGATTGCGATGGCTATCGCTCTAGGTAGTACTCGGGAAATTAGGGCAGCGCGAAATGAACGGCGAGTGAACGCCACTTGATTGCGCTGGTATTTCATCATAAGTTTTTAAGTTTTTCGATAGAGTTCAGATCTTAACGAAATATTGCTAATACCCCCTGCAATGAGAGCGAGAAACCCTGATGCTGAAGAAATTAGCAGTCGAATTCTTCGGAACTTAT
>CANLAY010000084.1 GCA_947488635.1 Candidatus Nanopelagicaceae bacterium | reverse complement strand
TACGCGAGGGCAAGCGCACAGTTCTCATGGCAATGACCCACGATCGCATCTCTGGGGCGGCCGAAGCGGAGTTCATGCAGGAATTTGGAAATCACGATATTTCGGAGAGCGCTATCGCACGCTTGCAAGAGATTATTGCTGAAACTGGGGCTGCCATGCATGTTGAGGATCTAATTGAAGAATTAACTTCCACCGCGCTAGAAGCGCTAAATCGTGATGAAATAGTGCCACAAGCTAGAGAGTTATTAACCGAGATGGCAATCATCGCGACAAAAAGAAATATGTGAACAAATAAATGGTTAAGCAAATAAAGGGTCCTAGTGATCATGTCGTTGTAGGTGGTGCTGGTTATGCTGGATTGAGCGCGGCTCTTCGACTAGCTGGGGCTGGTCGCAAAGTAACGATCATCGAACGCGAGTCCGTGCCTGGTGGGCGCAGTGGCTTGTTGCAACGCGATGGCTACTCATTTGATACTGGGCCCAGTGTGCTAACCATGCCTTCTTTAATCAATGATGCCTTTAATTGTGTTGGCGAAGAGTTAAAAGACTGGGTCGAATTAATGCCATTGACTCCGTTATATCGTGCCTTTTACGATGATGGTTCGCAGATTGACGTGCATGCCAATACTGATCAAATGGAAGCCGAGATTGCGCGCACTGTTAGTTCTGCTGAGGCTGCTGGCTATCGCCGATATGTTGAATTCGTAACTAAGTTATATAAGTATGAAATGAATGATTTTATTGATCGCAATATTGATTCACCGCTTAACTTATTAACTCCTAACTTGGCACGCTTGATCGCACTTGGTGGCTTTAGAAAGTTGCAACCAAAAGTTAATCAGTACCTAAAAGATCCTCGCTTGCAAAAGGTTTACTCCTTTCAAGCAATGTATGCCGGCGTTAGCCCGCAACAAGCACTAGCTATCTACGCCGTAATCGCATATATGGATTCCGTAAATGGCGTCTTCTTCCCTAAGGGTGGAATGCACGCCGTACCAGTTGCGCTTGCAGGTGCTGCGCAAAAACATGGCGTGGAAATCAAATACAGCACCACTGTTACTAAGATTGATTTTGAAAACGGTCGTGCTAAGGCGGTAATTACCGATAAAGGCGAGCGAATTACCTGCGATGCCGTAGTTCTAAACCCTGATCTACCTGTCGCTTGGCGTGATCTTTTAGGTCAGACTCCTCGCTCAGTAAAGCGCCTGCGCTACTCACCATCTTGTGCAACCATGTTGATCGGTTCAAGTAAGAAATACGATCACATCGCACACCACAATATTCACTTCGGTAAATCCTGGGATGGCGTCTTTGATGAGCTAATCAACAAGAAGCAATTGATGAGTGATCCGAGTGTACTTGTCACAGTGCCGACTCATGATGATCCAAATCTAGCTCCGGCTGGCAAGCAGAGTTACTACGTACTTTTCCCAACTCCGAACTTAACTGCCGATATTGATTGGCGCAAAGAATCAAAGCCTTACCGTGATCAAATGATTGCCACTCTTGAAGAACGCGGTTACGACGGCTTTGGCGATGCCATTGAGTTTGAACACTTAACCACGCCACTGGAATGGGAAGCAATGGGAATGCAAGCTGGTGCACCTTTTGCCAGCGCTCACACATTCTTCCAAACTGGCCCATTCCGACCTAGCAATTTAGCTAAAGGTTTTGAGAATGTAGTTTTCACTGGCTCTGGAACTCAACCTGGTGTTGGCGTACCAATGGTTTTAATCTCTGGTCGCTTAGCAGCTGAACGAATTGTGGGCCCAGTTAAGTAATGGATGAATTAACTGCTGCCGGAATAACTGATCTGCAGCTGCGAGCTTCTTATGAAGAGTGCAAACGACTTAACGCTCTACATGGCAAGACTTATTACTTAGCTACGCTGCTTCTACCGAAAGCTAAACGGCCATTCGTGCACGCTCTTTACGGATTTGCTCGCTATGCCGATGAAATTGTTGATGATCTAGCTTCAACGCTAACTGATGCCGAAAAAGCAGCTGAACTAAAAACTTGGGGTGATGGCGTTCTATCGGGGCTAAAGAATGGCGATTCCAATGATCAAGTCGGTCGCGCGCTAATTGATACGGTAACTCGCTTTAATATCCCCCACGAACATTTTGTGGCTTTCTTGCATTCAATGACTATGGATTTAACAGTTACTGAATATGCCAACTACGAAGCTTTGATGGAATATGTCTACGGCTCAGCCGCGGTAATTGGCCTCGAAATGGTCCCAATTCTCGGGGCTTTGAGCCAAGGAGCTTATGAACCTGCTGAAAAATTAGGTGTTGCTTTTCAGTTGGCTAACTTCATTCGCGATGTGGGCGAAGACTTAGATCGTGGTCGGGTTTATCTCCCGCAAGATGAATTAGCTCAATTCGGAGTCGATCGTGAAATGCTGGAAGCTCGAAAGTTAACTCCAGAAATTACGGCTGCCTTGAAGTTTCAAATCGAACGAGTACGGCAACTACAACGTGAAGCTACACCTGGCATCTTGCAGTTAGAGCGATCCAGCCGTCCTTGCATCGAAGCGGCTAGTGAACTTTATTGCGGCATTGTCGATGAGGTCGAAGCGATTGGTTATAACATTTTTAATAAGCGAGCAAAAACTTCTACAGCACGCCGCATGCGAGTAGCCGGTAAAGCCTATGTAAAGGCGATTGCGGCTCGTTAGTTTTTATGCGCTTTGCGACCTAGATAAACCCAGGTAGCCATTACCGAAAGAATAAGTGCAAAGCCAAAGAATAAATCTTCCAGAGGTGCGGATGCAATACGTAATCCTAGAATCGTATCTTCGCTATACATCACAATATTTCTGGAAGTCAGCCACCAATTAGTCAGTAACTGAAATGGCAAAATGATCGCGTATGAAGTCCAGAAAACTTTCCGCTTAAGTAATTTTGTCTGAAGAACTTCTAGATCAAGGAAAGCGGCAATGAAAACTGCCATCAATGCGATTTGCGTGTAAGTCATGACTCATCCCCTACTTGCCAATGCTTCTTAACAGTTCGCACAGCTTCAATAGTTAGTAGCGCTGCAAGAGGGACGATTAAGAAAAATAAGAATTCCTCTAGCGGAATGCCAAATGGACCGAAGATTCCCAGTATCTGATTCTTATCAAAATACCAATGACCACGGTTGATTGCGTAGGCATCCCAAATTAAAAAGAAAAGCGCTGTGGGCAAAATACTCAAAATCACTCGCTTAAATCTGCGAATTACACCCACCTTTAAAAAGACTTCAAGCCAGATTGACCCACCAAGAGTAAAGCCCAACATCGCCAGGTAGCCATATTTCTGCACAGCTTCATTCTCTCGTATCGCAATACTTTTTGCTGTCTTAATCGCTATAGTTTGCGATGCGGGAGCCGAAAGAAATTGGCTGAGAGGATCTGTACTTCACAGATCGACCGCTTGACCGGTCCGGTAATGCGGACCTGGAACGGAGATGTATATGTCATACACACTTTTCACAGTTTGGAACTATCAGGTTTCGATCCTGGAATTCGTCGCATCGGTAACTTCCTTAATTGGAGTTTGGCTAGGCACGACAGGCAAACGAATCACCTGGCCATTTTGGGGGCTGAGCAGCGCGCTTTATGGCGTCTTTTTCTACCAAGCAAATTTAATTGCTAGCGCTGGTCTGCAACTTGTCTTTATCGCAGCTGCGACGAGTGGCTGGAAGGGTTGGGCTCCAACTGGTGCCAAGCCTGGCAAGTTAGTTTTGCGTAGTCGAATTTATGCCGTCCTTTGGATTCTCGGCCTCTGGCTGGTATTAGCTCCATTTTTGTCTCGAATCGGTGCAGCAGCAACAGTTGTTGATTCATTTCTCTTTGTGGGCTCACTAATCGCACAAATATTAATGGTCTTAGAAAAATATGAGAGCTGGGTAATCTGGGTAGTTGTAGATCTAGCTGGCACCGCTCTCTATTTCCATCAAGGTTACTATTTCACTTCATTCCTATATGCAATATTTACGCTAATAGCACTTCAAGGTTGGAGGCGTTGGTATGCAGATCAACGAAGCGCTCCGCGACCTATTTAGCGAATCAGCTAAACCGCTAGTCCTAGCCATTGATGGCCCGGCAGGTTCTGGAAAGAGCACGTTAGCTGGTGAGATTGCGCGAGCATTTGCCAGAACTTACGATACTGAAGTTATACATCTGGACGAGTTATATAACGGTTGGGATGACGCGCTTTCAGAAGAACTGTTTAAGCAAATTGCCCAACTAATTGCAGCGCAACGAGCTGGCAAAGCTACAGATTTAGCCATCTATGACTGGTCGGCCGCAGCTTTTTCTGGGTCACGAGAAGTTAAGGCCGTGCAACTTCTAATTATTGAAGGTGTCGGTAGCTCTAATTTGCTGTTGCACTCGAATTTAACTACTTCGATCTGGCTAGATATTGAGCAAAGCGTTGGATTAGCGCGGGTATTAGAGCGAGATGGCGATGAGATTCGTGGCGAGATGGTCAAGTGGCAGAAGATGGAAAGTGAATATTTTGCACGCGACTTAACTCGCGAAAGAGCGGAATTCATCCTCTCTACGCAGTAGCTAGCCTAAGATTTAGCTGTGTCTGATCTAACCGGCGAATTAATTGATGACCGTTATCAGTTAACGGCGCTGCTTGCCACAGGTGGCATGGCCACAATTTATAGCGCAATTGATACTCGGCTAGATCGCAAAGTTGCCGTCAAGATCATGCACCCACATTTAGCACAAGATGAAGATTTCGTTGGTCGCTTTATTCGCGAAGCAAAAGCGGCCGCTTCACTTTCGCATCCAAATATTGTGGCAGTGCAAGATCAAGGTTGGAACCAAAGCGGAGTTCCCGCAGTTTTTATTGTGATGGAACTAGTCGAGGGACACACGCTTCGTGACTACATATACGAGCGAGGCAAACTCACAGTTGATGATGCACTTTCCTTTATTGATCCAGTTTTAAGTGCTCTAGCTG
>CANLAY010000083.1 GCA_947488635.1 Candidatus Nanopelagicaceae bacterium | reverse complement strand
TAGCAGCCCCGTTTTACTTGGCTTATCTGGCCTGGATCGGGGTTGAAGGTAGCGGTCATTTTGGCAGTGGAATCGGTTTGACCTTACTTTTAATCGGATCCGGTGTTGTAACTGCGATACCACTGCTGCTTTTCAATGGTGCCGGAAACCGCTTGCCTTACACAATTATTGGTTTGCTGCAATTCATTACGCCAACCTTGCAATTTTCAATCGGAGTTTGGGTTCGTCACGAAGCAATGCCAACAGCACGTTGGGCTGGATTCCTAATTATTTGGGCGGCGCTAGTTGTTCTGGCTACTGATCTAATTAGATCAAGCCGAGCGGTCGACAACCGCGTCGCATAGCGAAAACAACGCACCGGTTGCATCATTGGCCGGCAATGGGCCAAGGGCTGCGCGAGCATCACGAGCTATTTGCATTAACTGTAAGCGAGATTGATCTAGCGCCTTGTGGTTACGTAACTCTTTTAATACTTGATTAACAACTTTCTTATCCGCAATTGGCTTGGAAAGAAGCTTCTGTAAATCGCGATCGGCTTTATCGGTTGACTTCATAACATTTAAAGTTACTAGTGTTGGCACACCCTCAAGTAAATCAGTACCAGGTGTCTTACCTGACTCTTTCGAATTACTTGTAATGTCAATAACATCATCGGCCAACTGGAATGCCACGCCAATTTTTTCGCCGAACTTAGTAACAGTTTCAACAACTTCAGCAGAAGCACCCGAAGTCATCGCGCCAAATCGTGCTGAGGTGGCAATTAGCGAACCAGTTTTGTCAGCAACTACTTGCAGATAATGCGCTAATGGATCTTCGCCTTTTTGTGGCCCTTGGGTTTCCATAATTTGGCCAATTACCAAACGCTCAAAAGTGCGAGATTGCAATCGAACAGCTTCTGGGCCCAAGTCAGCCAATAGATCAGATGCTTTAGCGAATAGGTAATCACCGGTCAGAATCGCGATGGTATTTCCCCAGCGATTATTAGCACTTTCAACTCCGCGACGCAGTGGTGCTTCATCCATAACATCATCGTGATAGAGCGTTGCTAAGTGAGTTAACTCGCATACAACGGCGGCTTCAAGAATTCCGCGCTTATGAGGATCACCAAAATGTGAAGTTATCAGCGTTAAAAGTGGCCGTAACCGCTTACCGCCAGCAGTTACTAGGTGACGACTGGTTTCAATAACTAACGGATAGTTTCCCTCTATGTGACTACGCAGTAAATCTTCCACTTCTGCCATGCCAGCAGAAAGCGCTACCTCAAGTTCAGTAGGAAGATTCGGGATCCCGATAGTGGCCATTAGCGAATAAAGATTGCGAGTGGCTTAATGAAGTCTAGAAGCGGTGCTGGGAAGACACCCAGGGCTACGGTAATAACTAATGAGATGAAAATTGTTAGTCGAGTAAGGATCGAAGGAATTACGACGCTAGTGCCATCTTCAGTTGCGTCAGTGAAGAACATCAGAACAATTACTCGAATATAGAAAAAGGCCGCAATTGCACTTGAAAGAACGCCAACGATTACTACCGCAGTTGCACCACTTTCATATGCGGCTGAGAAAATTGCAAACTTTCCAATGAACCCTGAAGTGAGCGGAATGCCAGCGAAAGCAAGTAAAAAGAAAGCAAATGCTGATGCCACCCAAGGTGAACGCTTTCCGAGCCCGGCCCATCGATTTAGATCGCTGACTTCACCACTTGAGTCACGCACCAAAGTTACGATGCCGAAGGCACCAACTGTTGCGACACCGTAGGCGAATAAATAATAGATTGAAGCTTCGAGGCCAGCTTTATTCAGCGCGATGACACCTGTTAGCAAGAAACCGGCATGAGCAATTGAGGAATAAGCCAACATGCGCTTTACGTCGCGTTGTGAAATAGCAACTAGTGAACCAAAGATCATGGTGATAATTGCGATGACCATAAAAAATGGTCGCCATTGCCATTGTGCTTCAGCCAAGACGGTATAAAACAGACGCAACATCGCACCGAATGCTGCGACCTTTGTTGCAGCTGCCATGAATCCAGTTATTGGTGTTGGTGCACCTTGATAAACATCGGGTGACCAAGCATGGAAAGGCACAGCGCCCACTTTGAAGAGCAAGCCAATTGCCACAAAAGCAATGCCCAGCAAGAGAATTACATCGTTTCCGGTGCCACCTACTACTGCTGCGTGAATTCCAGCAAAGCTCACGGTGCCGGCATATCCATATAGATAAGCCGAACCAAAGAGGAAGAAGGCTGAAGAGAAAGCGCCTAGTAGGAAGTACTTAAGCGCTGCTTCTTGTGAGGCAAGGCGACGATGACGAGATAGACCTGCCATTAAATAAAGTGGCAGTGAGAGAACTTCGAGTGCCACAAAAAGTGTGATTAAGTCACTGGCAATTGGAAAGAGCAGCATTCCAGCAACTGCAAATAAAGTAAGTGGATAAATCTCAGTTAAGACAGTGCCGCTTTGAGTTGCCTGACGTTCTTCATCCGAACCAGGCAACGCTGCTGGGCTAGCTGTGAAATTATCTTGATCGGCAATTAAGAAAATCGAAATAATTGCAATAATCAAAATTGCACCCTGGAACAATAAACCAGGGCCATCGATTACTACTGAGCCCATGGCCGCGGTGGTCGATGATAAATCGCGAATTCTAATTACTTGAATCAAAGCCAGAACAAGTGAGGAAAGAGCAACGCTTAACTGCACAGCTGGTCGACGTGTTTTGCCAACGAATGCTTCGATAAGTACGCCAATTAGGGCGCCAGACAAAATAATTAAAATTGGGGCAAGAAGTGAGTACGAAAGCGTTGGTGAGTTAAAGACCATTTTATTTACCCTCAACTGTCGGTACTGGATCGGTGAAACCTAATTGCGAATTAACATGCACTGCCGCTGGGTTAATCACATTTAATAAAGGTGCTGGGTAGAAACCAAGCGCGATGATTGCTGCGAGCACAGGTGCAATCGCAATCTTCTCGCGCAGATTTAGGTCAGGTAGATTCTCGTTGCCTGGCGTGGTTGGCCCATGTAGTGCTCGTTGGACTGGAATCAAGATATAAAGCGCAGCCAAGATAATGCCTACGGTTGCGATAATCGCAGCTACTGGATAACGCGTATAAGTGCCTACCAGCACTAGGAATTCGCTGACAAAGCTAGATAAGCCAGGTAGTGCCAAGCTAGACATGCCAGCTAAGAAGAAGCACCAAGCCATTACTGGAGTTACGCGTTGGAGCCCACCGAAATCAGAAATAGTTGATGAACCGCGACGAGCGATCATCCAGCCACCCACGATAAATAACGCAGCAGTTGAGAATCCGTGATTGAACATATAAAGCGTCGCACCTGATTGGCTCTGCGAGGTCATCGCAAAGATTCCCATCGTGATGAAACCAAAGTGTGAGATAGAGGTAAATGCAATTAACCGCTTTAGATCTTTTTGACCAATGGCCAAGATGGCACCGTAAATAATTGAAATAACAGCCAGCACAATAATTACTGGTGTGAAAGTTTTGCTTGCCTCTGGGAAAAGAGTTAAGCAGTAACGAATCATTCCGAAAGTACCGACTTTATCGAGCACACCTAGCAATAGAACTGAAGTTCCAGGTGTTGCTGATTGAGCTGCATCTGGCAACCAAGTATGGAATGGCCAGAGCGGTGCCTTGATAGCAAAGGCGATAAAGAATCCTAGGAATAAGAAGTTCTGCGTCGTCGAACTCATCTCTAGGTTTGCCAGTTTTGCTAAATCAAAAGTATGTCCGGCCTGATCGCCTGACATTACGTAAAGAGCGATGATTGATGCGAGCATCAATAGTCCGCCAAAAAGACTGTAGAGCAAGAACTTAACTGCAGCTGCTGAACGTTCGCCGGTGCCGTATCCCCCGATTAGGAAATAAACCGGTACTAACATCGCTTCGAAAATTACATAGAAGAGGAATACATCGGTGGCACTAAAGACGCCGATCATCATCGTCTCTAGAACCAGGATCAGAATGTAGAAAGTCTTAACGCTCCAACGGCCACCTTGAGCTTCATTCCAACCAGCCAAAATTACGATTGGCGCCAAGATAACCGACATCAAAATCAGCACCAGAGCAATTCCATCAATACCTACAGCGTAATTAATGCCAAATGAAGGGATCCAGCTGCGAACCTCGACGAACTGAAGGTCTGTGTTATCGCGCTGGAATTGCACGGCCATTGCAATTGCAGAAGCAGCAGTTACTAAAGTAGTTCCGAATGCGAATTGCTTGGCACGCAGTTCAGCGCTCTTAGGCAACGTTGCTAGTAGCACTGCGCCAGTTAGTGGCAGCAGCGCCGTCATTGAAATCCAATTGATGGTCATTGTGTAATCACCCAGATTCCAAACACGATAGCGGCGGCGCCAACCAGAATCAGCGCTGAGTAACTACGGACATAACCAGTTTGGCTCTTTCGTAGTTCTGAACCTGAGCCGATCGCAATTGTGCCAACGCCACGAACTGCGCCATCGATAACTTTCTCATCGACGGTAATTAAAGTCTTGGTAAGTGCTTGGCCAGGACGCATAAAGATCGCTTCGTTAGCAGCATCTTGCAACAAATCTTGACGAACGATTCGAGTAAGAATTGAAACATCTTCCGGTGCCACATTTTCAACTGGGCTACGTACATACATCATGACCGCAATTGAAATTCCGATCAAAACTATTGTGAGTGCGATTCCAGAAACTACGATCGGTGGAAGCAGCTCAGAATGTTCACCATGCTCATGCGCTGCAACAACGGGTTCGAGCCAATGAACTAAAGCATCACCGCGCGTAAATAAGAAGCCAGATACAACTGAACCAATTGCCAAAATTGCCATTGGTAGCCACATTAAAATTGGTGATTCATGTGGATGCGCCTCATCATCCCAACGCTTTGTGCCAGTGAAAGTAAGAATCATTACGCGAGTCATATAGAACGCAGTTAACCCGGCGCCGAAAAGGGCGGCAGAGCCAAGAAGAATTCCTTT
>CANLAY010000082.1 GCA_947488635.1 Candidatus Nanopelagicaceae bacterium | reverse complement strand
AACTGGCCGCGAAAAAACTGATGAGCGCTGGCAGATTCCGCAGATTGAGATGTTGCGCAAAGCAATTACTCAATAACTCGCAACTTGGTTGGCTGAATATTTGGTCGTTGTGGCAAAACAAATGCGCCTTTACCTGGCGTCAATGAACCAAGAATTCTTTCGCCATTTGCTCCAGTGCAGCTAGGAATCTGACCCGGTTGTCCATTCAGTGCAAGATAGCCAATCAAGGCGAACATAAGGCCTTCTTTTGCACGTGGATCAATACCGAGAACTTGCATTGAAAGTACTTGGCAGTTTGTTAAGCGCTCTTGCAGACGTGCCATCATTACCGGATTGTCTGAGCCGCCGCCCGCAATATATAACTTAGCTAATTTAAATTTTTCAACTTCAATGGCAACTGTTTCAACAGTTAGCTCAAGCAGAGTGGCCATTAGATCTGCGATGTTCCATGAAGAAACCGGGCCAACATAGTCAATTAAGTAATCCAGATGGAATAGTTCTTTACCGGTCGATTTTGGCGCTGGAAGTTTGTAATAAGGCTCAGTTAAGAATTTTGAGAGCAATTCCTTATCAACAGTTCCGCTGGCGGCTAATTTGCCATCGGCATCGTATGAGTATTTACCCTCAGAATGAGCATAAATAGCGGCATCTAGCAGGCAATTGGCCGTGCCGATGTCATATGCCAGCGGAGTCAGATTGCTACCCGCCACTGTGATATTTGAAATTCCACCTAGGTTAAGCGCTCCTTCTGGTTGAGCAGAATTACCTAGTAATAATTGATCGACGATGCTTACAAGTGGGGCGCCGTGGCCACCAGCTGCAACATCGCGAGAGCGAATATTAGATAAAACTTGCACGCCGGTTTCTTCGGCAATCCAAGTCGGCTCACCTAATTGCAGAGTGCCTTTGGCTTTGTGATCAGTGTCGATCCAGTGGAAAAGGGTTTGGCCATGGCTAACAATTAGATCTGGTTCGAACTTAAACTTCTTCATAGCGCTCTGAGCTGCTGCACTAAATGCTTGGCCAATCTTGGTATCTAAAATGCAGACTCGTTCCATATCTACTTTACGAGGCGGCATTGAATCTGCGATCATTTCGTGTAATAAATCGGTGTATTTGACTGATTCAAACCCAATTACCCGCACTTCGACTAAGTCTCCGCTTTGTACGAATTCACAACAGGCGACATCGATACCATCGTAAGAAGTTCCTGAAATCATGCCGATAACCTTCATGTTAAACCTCCGAACAAGCTACTAGGTGACCATTAGATATATCGCGAAGCGTTGGTGCATTGGTCGAGCAACTCGGTACCGCTAAAACACAACGAGAATGGAAAGAGCAGCCACTCGGCAGGTTAACCGGATCTGGAACTTCGCCTTCCAGAGTTCGCGCCAACATCGCTGGATCACCAATAATGCTGTGATCAGGCATCGCCGCAATAAGCGCTTTGGTATATGGATGAACTGGGTTTTCGATGATTTCTTCCCAGGTGCCAAATTCGACAATCTTGCCTAGATACATAACGGCGATAACATCACTGATATACCGAATCATCGCTAAGTCATGGCTAATGAAAATATAGGTCAGCCCCAGATTTTTGCGGAGATCAATCAGAAGATTCATTACCTCTGCTCGCACAGATACATCGAGAGCTGAGACTGGTTCGTCTAAAACCAGCAATTTAGGCTCAGCCGAGAGGGCGCGAGCGATGCAAACACGCTGACGCTGACCACCTGAAAGTTGATGCGGATAACGATTCCGAAGATCAGGATCAAGCCCAACCATCACCAGTAGCTCAGTCACTCTATCTGTGATTTTATCTTTAGCAACTAAGCCGTGAACTTCTATCGCCTCAGCAATTGAATTCTCGATTTGCTGACGGGGATTAAGGGAAGAATATGGATCTTGGAATACTAATTGCACTTGTGAGTGATGGGATTTCAAACGATCTTTAGCTTTATTATCAATTACCGCGCCGTCCCAGGTAATTGAGCCAGCTGATGGTACTTCTAGGCCAACAACTGCGCGAGCCAACGTTGACTTACCGCAACCACTTTCACCAACTATGCCTAAGGTTTGACCAAGTTCAACTTTAATTGACACGCCGTTTAAGGCATTGATAGTTGTGCCAGAGGCGCGATTTAAGTAACGCTTCTCAACATCAATAATATCTAGGGACATTACTTATCTCCCATCGGATGAAAACAAGCAACTGATTTTTCTAAGGTGCCGACTAATTTAGGCGCAGATGCAGTGCACTCTCCAGTTGCCTTAAAACAGCGAGGCGCAAATGCGCAAGTATTTCCAACTAGCCAAGGCTTTTGTGGAACTCCAGGAATAGAAGTTAAACGCTTACGAGATTTATCTGTGCGTGATGGCAGCGAAGATAACAAACCATGCGTATATGGATGCTGTGGATTAGTAAAGATTTCTTGCACTGTTCCAGCTTCGACGATATTGCCGGCATACATAACAATTAGCCGATCAACTAAGTTAGCGACAACGCCTAAATCGTGTGTAATCCAAAGCATCGACATGTCACGTTTGCGCCGTTGCTCAGAAACTAGCGCCAAGATCTGCTGCTGAATGGTTACATCAAGTGCTGTTGTTGGCTCATCTGCTATCAGTAGCTTGGGCGAGAGCAGCAAAGCCATTGCAATCATTACGCGCTGGCGCATACCGCCTGAAAACTCATGCGGATAGCTCTCCATGGCTCGTTCTACTTGCGGAATACCCACTTCACGCAGAGCCGCTTCAACTCGAGCAACTGAGTTATAGTCTAATTTTTCATGCGATTCGATTACTTCTAACAGTTGGCGACCTAACTTCATCACCGGATTTAGCGCCGTCATCGGATCTTGATAAACCATTGAGATATCTGAACCGCGTAAATTACGCATAGTCTCTGGATTAGCTTTTGTTAAGTCGATGTCATTAAAAACTATTGAACCACCAGCAACAGCAACTCCACGCGGAAGTAAACCTAGAATTGAAAGCGCAGTAAGAGTTTTTCCAGAACCACTCTCACCCACGACGCCAACAGCTTCACCTGGCATAATTTCAAAAGAGACACTGTTAACCAGGCTCCGAGGATCTTGTACTGTCGAGATACCAAGTCCGCTTACTGATAGAAGTGGTTTACTCATGAGCTTCTCCGTGCTGGATCAAGTGCATCACGTAAGCCATCGCCCACTAAATTAAGTCCAACTACCACAATGGTAATAAATGCAGATGGGAAGAAAAGTGCCCACCAAGCAAAAGCCGCAAT
Source organism: Candidatus Nanopelagicaceae bacterium (assembly GCA_947488635.1). Lineage (GTDB taxonomy): Bacteria > Actinomycetota > Actinomycetes > Nanopelagicales > Nanopelagicaceae > Planktophila. Next base: position 1,735 of record CANLAY010000082.1, on the reverse strand, counting down.
AGATTGTGCTTCAGAAACCATTAGTCCAAGTGATGCATTTGGTGGTTGGGTACCGAGCCCTAAGAAACTCAAACCTGATTCAGTCAAAATTGCCCAGGAAAGAGAGAGTGCAACCTGTACCACAATTGGAGCTGTCACATTGGGCAAGATATGTTTGCGCAGAATTCGAAGTGAAGAGAAGCCCAATATTCGAGTGACTTTTACGTAATCCATCTCTTTTACTGTTAAGACGGGCCCGCGTGCAACACGAATAAAAATCGGGGTATATACAACTGCAATGGCAAGTGATGTTTGATACCAAGAATTTCCCAGTGTGCTAACAATCGCTAAAGCAAGAAGAATGGCTGGGAAAGCGAAGATTACATCGCTCAAACGAACGATTAGTTGATCAAACCAGCGTCCCAAATAACCGCTCAGAATTCCTAGCGTTACGCCGATAGTTGCGGCAATCGAAACGGCTGAAACCGAAACAGTAAGTGATCTACGCATGCCATCAAGTGAGCGCGAAAAAATGTCGCGACCAAACTCATCAGTTCCAAACCAAAAGGTTGTACTTGGACCTTGCATTGCAAATTCTACATTTTGCTCGAGTGGATCGTGTGGCAGCCAGCCAAAAACAGCACAAATTGAAACAATTACCATAAAGAGCAATAAAAGCGCACCGACAATTCCACTGGTGCTCTGCATGTAATAGTACAAGCCGCCTTTAGGTTTTAAAGGATCGCGTTTCATTTTTTGATCCTTGGATCAACTTTGCGATAAATTAAATCGGTAATCACGTTAATAGCTATGAATAAGATGGCAAATACCATGACGCTACTTTGCACGGTTGCATATTCGCGTCTAGTGATCGCATATAGAACCTGTCGGCCCATCCCTGGTAACGAGAAAATGTTTTCTACAATTACAGCGCCACCCAATAAATAGCCAAATTGAATACCGGTCATGGTCACAATCGGAATCAAAGAGTTTCGCAAAATGTGACGAGTTTGTACCTTGCGTGAATTAACACCCTTACCAATAGCGGTACGAACAAAATCTTTATCGACTGTTTCAAGTAAGGCAGATCTAGTAGTTCGCATAACTGGGGCAGCTACTGCGATACCAAGGACTAAGCCTGGAAACAGCATCTGTTGCAAATTCATCCAAGGGTCTTCCCAGAGACGCTCAAATTCATAACCATTCGGGAAATAATGAAACTTATTGGCCATGATAGTTACGATCGTTGTACTTAAAACGAAACCAGGTACTGCAAGTGCCATTAGGCCAAATAATTGGCCAGCAAAGTCGCGGATACTGCCTGGCTTGCGGGCACTAAATGTTCCTACTGCAATACCCATAACTACGCCCAGAATGGTGCCAATTAGGGCCAATTCGATAGTTACCGGCAAGGCCTTAGCGGTCAGCGAAGCGATTGAAATACCGGTTGAATAGGAATAACCCATATTGCCGGTCAAGAAACTCTGCATCCAAGATAAATACTGCATTGGCAAAGACTTATCAATTCCATAATAAATTTTTAGTTGAGCAATCTGTTCAGGGGTCAATACGCCAGTTTCAATTCCAAAAGCACCAACAATTGAGTCACCGGGGATAACACGGAGAACTAAGAAAACAAATATTGAAATACCAAAAAGCATACTTAAAATACTTCCGATACGTAAAACCGGGGTAGAGAGCAGGATTCGGGAAATTCTCTCACCGAAAGACAATTAGTGCTCCTTATATATTATTT
>CANLAY010000081.1 GCA_947488635.1 Candidatus Nanopelagicaceae bacterium | reverse complement strand
GTGAGAGGCGATCTTTCTCAATCGCAACTGTTGCGCACTGCAAGTGGTGGCCAGGAACTGCTTCGTGATACCAAGTAGAAACTAAGTGCCAGCTACTGACTTCATCTTTGCCCAACATCGGAATCCAGGTTGTGCCCGGGCGAGATAAGTCTTCAGATGGTGGGTTGTAATAAGGGGCAGATGCACTGCCTTCAGGAGCTAAGCGGGCTTCGCAGATTTTGATGCGATCATCAATATCAAAGTACTCGCCATCCATGCGCACCATTGCGGCATCAGTGAAATCTTGTAGGTACTTAACGACATTTTCGGCACCCTTGATTACATACTTAGGGTCATGATCTAAGTGATCAGCAACTTCGCGAAGTGTTTTAGCGCCTGGCTTTATTTGTTCAGCAATCTCCCACATGCGTGCGTTGATCGCTTTGAGATCTGCCATGCCCCACTCGTAAGTGGCGCGGAGATCTAACTTTGCGCCAGTGAAGTAGCGTGCCCAAACTGCGTAGCGATCTGCGCCAACTGCGTCATTTGGGGTTGCAATAGGAAGGTATTCATTCTTTAAGAAGATTGCGGTTTCAGCGGCAGCTTTTTCAGCGAGCTTTGCATTGGCATGCATCGCTGGATATTTGTCATCGGCATCGAAGTTCTTGCACATCGCGCTAAAGCCACCATTGGCATAGCTTTCAAGTTGCTCAATAACTCCACGCACCTGACGTTGCGCAGTTGTCTTACCGTTCTTAGCAACTTCCATGATTGCGCCAGTCCAAGACTTGTATGCGCCATCGACAGCCATCAAACGCTTGGCGATATTGTCGAAATCTTGGTCAGTTGCCTTTGGCATTAATTCAAAAATTGAGCGAACGTTAGAAGGTGGTGAAGTCAGCACATTCCAGAGCACGAATGATTCTTGGCTCTCATATAGGGCAAGACCAGACTCGAGGCGCTCTTTCATAACGGTCTGAGCAATACGATCAATTTCATCTATTGGCTTTAGTGCAACGAGCTTTGCCAAAGTTGCTTTAGTTAGATCCGCAGATTTCGCAGCGCCAGCAAGTGAGAAATCATCAAGCTTGTCTTGATTGAGGCCATTGCCCAAGTAAGTGCAGTCCATGGGGCTAAGGGCGGCAGCGTCATCAATGTAAGTGTGGCTGAGTTCGAAGATAGGAGATCTAAATGTCATAGGTGGATACTGCCAAAGCGCCCCATTTTTGTCTATGCGGAAAATAGAGAGAGCCTCGATTTCTCGAGGCTCTCCCATGCACAGCTAGCGCATTTCCCGTGATCACTACCAATAGATCGAATTGCGCTAACTAAGACTGTGGTGGAGACGACGGGGTTCGAACCCGTTCCAGATGTTTGGTAAACGACTAGGCTGCCAATTACAACACGCCCCCATCACGAGTGCGAAGTTACGCATTGACTGGCTAGTGAAATTTGCTAGTAGGAAATCCTGTGAAAGAAAAAGGTTTTGGAAAAGCAAAAGGGACTTGGTGATTAACCAAGTCCCGTTTACTACCAAACATCTGTAAATGAATTATGGCACACAATTCATAACTTGGGATAGAAAGCAAAAGGGACTTGGTGATTAACCAAGTCCCGTTTACTACCAAACCGTCGTAGTGGAAGTATTGCACAAAACATTGTTACTCGGAGTAACAAACTATCTATTCAACCCGTTGTGTGAAACTTTAACTTTATTCCAACAAAGCTACCGAGAAATACAAAGGCAAAGAAAACCCAACCAGATAATGCAAATGCTTGCGTGCCAGATAGTAGAACTCCGATGGTGCAACCAAGTGAAGTCATTGAACCCCAGCCTAGAAGCACACCACCAAGAAGCGCGGTAGAACTATTGGTTACGGTTAGCTTAGAAAATTTAAATCGGCCGCCAGCTAGAGCTGCGGCAAATGATGTGCCCACAAGTCCAATTACTAGCCAGCCATTATTTGTGATGGTTTCAGAAAGTAATGCGATACAGCCAGCCACTTTATCTAAGCCAAATAAAGTATCGGCGCCAATTTGATTATCATCCATAAAGGTGCGAGCTGTTGTGCTGAGCTGGCGAGTGACTCCCAGTGGTTCAACGCGAAGGTAGGCAATGGTGCCGACTAAACCTACGATCGCACCGGTTGAAATTGGGCTCCAGCGCTGGGTAATTAAGTTCTTAAGCGCTGAACCCAAGGAAAGAGAAGTATTTGGAACGCTTCTAATTGGTTCAGAATTGGTGCCTTTTTTAATCGCAAAGAGTGCCAATAGAAGAAGTGCGCCAAGTGTGATCAAAAGTGCGCCGGAGTATCCAACGTAATGAGGCAGCCAAATAGTTGGTGCATCTGAGATTGCATTTAAGTAAAGCCAATTCCAAGTAAGAAAAGCTAGAACCAAGCCAATTAACGTGCCGAAAAGTGCGGGGATTGCACGCAAGTAACCTTGACCGAGTCGGTAAAGATGACCACTGATACAAGCGCCAGATAAAGCCATGCCAATTCCAAATACGAAAGCAGAGAGCGCAAGCACCCAACTAATTGGCCCAATGTGCGCAACGGGTGGCAAGCGATCGGTACTGGTATCAGGTAAGAACTGTCCAAAAATAATGGTGTAGCCAATTGAGCCAACTGCGATAGCAACTAATACCGAGAGAAAAGGAGTGGTGTTCTTATATTCGATTCCATCTCTAAAAATACAGAAGAAACAGAAGCGACCACGTTCTAGCAATAGACCCAAACTCATGCCAATTAGAAGAGAAATTGGCGCAGTAGAATTTTCTAGATTTGAAGAGAGAATAAAAGCTGTTGCCAGAAGCGCGACAATTACTAAGAAGGAGATTCCAGTTCGAATCTTCTCTTGTTTAGTCCAGAAAGAATCAGCAGCCCCGGGGTTGCTGGGGCTGCTGCTCTTTAGATTTAAGGATGAAATTAGAGTGATCCCCAGATAGTGCCGGCAGGATTACTAATTGGCGCACCAACTGAGTTGCCATACTCAGTCCATGATCCGTCATAGTTCTTAACTCGACTGAATCCAAGAATTTCACTTAGTACGAACCAAGTAAGTGATGAACGCTCACCGATTCGGCAGTAAGTAATAATCTGGTCAGCGCCAGTTACGCCCTTATCTGCATATAGCTTCTTAAGTTCTGCCACAGTCTTAAATGTGCCATCAGAATTAACGTTTAGGCCCCAAGGAACATTGATAGCTCCTGGAATGTGCCCTGCGCGAACTGCTAGTTCTTGGAATCCAGCTGGTGCGAAGATCTTTCCGCTGTATTCATCGGCAGAACGAATATCGATCAAAGTTGCTTTTCTTTCTTTCTTAGCAACTGGCAATACGTCTCTAGTTAAAGTGGCACGTAGATTCTTATCAGCAGCCTTTGCAACGAAGTTGCCAGCCTTAAATGTTGGCACGGCAGTTGTTAACGCACGGCCATCTTTTTCCCACTTAACGCGGCCACCATCTAGTACTCGAACATCTTTTTGACCGTAGATATTAAAGATCCAAGCGCCCCAGGCTGCAAACCAATTGTTCTTGTCACCGTAGAGAACCACTGTGGTGTCCTCATCGATGCCAGCCTTTTGGACAAGGGCTGTGAACTTAGCTTGGCTAATGATGTCGCGATTAACTGTGTCCACTAGATCTGTGTGCCAAACCAACTTAACTGAATTCTTAATATGACCGCGCTCGTAAATACCTGGCTCGGTGCTAACTTCAATAATGCGCACCTTTGGATTATCAATGTTCTGTTCTAGCCAGTCAGGTTGAGCAACTGCGCGAGCTAGATTCTTGGGACGAGCTTCAGCAGGTAATACACCTGTAGTAGCTAGGAGGCCGGAAATTACTGCGCCTGCGATTAATTTCTTTGAAATAGACATTATTTTCCTCTGTTTGTTTGAAATGGATAATTTGAATTTTTACAGCAAAAATTTTGACGTGCTAAAGAAACTAGAAAATTAGCAGCTGGTGCTGGTGATGCGGCAGTAGTCAATTACGCGACGTTTAGTGAAGTACATCGTGACTACCTTTCCGCTCGAAGCATTTATCTAAATATAAATGAACTAGGCAGAAATATAGGTTAAAGAAACAACATTGTAAAAATGCGAATCAATCGCATCTGCAATCTATACCCCAGCAGTTTCTTTAATTAGTTTTATTGTGGTCTCGCGGTGGTTCCACATAATGACATGAGCACAATTTGGTACCCGAATCCATTTTGCATGCCTAGGCAAAAACGACTTTTCCTGGGCCAAGTCCTCTGGCAGCGTTAAATCAGCATCACCAAAGACTACGGAAATCTTAACCTCAGGGTTAACAGGTGAATCAAATTTTTGCCCTCTGATTCCTTGCCATAAAGGTTTGTATCCTTTTGAACGAGCCATCGCAATTACCGAATCTCGACAGGATTCATAACTTAACTCGCGCCATAAGTGAGTGATTTTGCGATAACCAAGGGCCTTTAGCGGCGGTAAATGAAATGCAATCGGCATAAAGAATTGCGAAATCTTTGCCAAAATTCTTGAATCAATGCTCGGTGGAATCTTCATAGTTGGAGCTTCATTCCATAAACCTGCTGGCGCTAAGGCGGTAACACTTGCGACGTTTGTTGGTCCAAGAGCTGCCATCTCTAATGAGATCCAACCACCGAGTGAGTTTCCAGCTACATGCATATTGCTCACGTTGTGCGCTTCTTGCATGTAGCGCAGAATCAGTTCTCCAAGTGAACGTGGGTCATATTTTTCATTGCTGCTTAAATCTGCCTCGCCATGTCCGGGTAGATCAATGGAATAAACAGTAAAGTCTTTTTCTAAGTCAGGAATCAAACTTTTCCAAATGGTTCCGGCAGAACCTAAACCATGGACCAAAACCAGGGCAGGATTAGAATCCTTCGTCATCGACACAGTTGAAGTAATGCTCACAGACTAATTATGGACGATAATTCAAGAAGAGTCGCCCTGGCTTGTTGTGTTACCTAAACGATAAACAAAGCTAAATGCAGATATTGAGATCAAAGTAGTTGCGATACCACCG
>CANLAY010000080.1 GCA_947488635.1 Candidatus Nanopelagicaceae bacterium | reverse complement strand
TAACTTAGTTGGAATTATCCGTACTGGCAAAGAAGTTGAAGAAGCAATTGAAAAGATTGCCGACATTCGTAAGCGCAGTGCAAACGTTTCGGTTGCAGGTGGACGCAAGTTCAATCCTGGTTTCCACTTAGCTTTCGACTTAGACAATATGTTGCTAGTTGCCGAAAGCACTGCAAAGTCTGCGTTGCGTCGCGAGGAATCTCGTGGTGGACATACTCGCGATGATTTTCCAGGCATGGATACAACGTGGCGCCAAGTCAACAACATCGCATCATTTGATGGCAAGCAAGTAAATGTCAAAGCACAACCGTTGCCACCAATGCCAAAAGAACTATTCGACCTCTTTGATATTCATGAACTCGAGAAATACATGACACCTGAAGAAATTGCGAAAGGCGGTTCCAACTAATGACTCGCAAACTTAATCTTCGTATTTGGCGAGGCGATGCCACAGACGGTGCACTACAAGATGTTGTTGTAGAAGCTAATGATGGTGAAGTGGTCCTAGATGTTATCCACCGTGTGCAAGCAACCCAGATGGGTGACTTAGCTGTTCGTTGGAATTGCAAAGCCGGTAAGTGCGGATCTTGTTCTATGGAAATCAATGGCAAGCCACGTCTTGCTTGCATGACACAAGTTGCTTCATATGGAGATGACGAAACAATTACCGTCACGCCACTTCGCGCCTTCCCAGTAATTAAAGACCTCGTAACCGATGTGTCATTTAACTACCGCAAAGCCATGGAAATCCCTGCTTATGAGCACCCTAAAGATCTTGCCCCGGGTGCTGCCCGCATGGAACAAATCGATGTCGAGCGCTCACAAGAGTTCCGTAAGTGCATCGAGTGTTTCCTCTGCCAGGATGTCTGTCACGTAGTACGTGATCATGAAGAGAATAAGAAGTCTTTTGCTGGCCCGCGCTTCTTTATCCGTATCGCCGAATTAGATATGCACCCGCTGGATACTTTGAAGAATCGTAAGCGCACTGCGCAAGAAGAGCACGGCATTGGAATGTGTAACATTACAAAGTGCTGTACTGAAGTTTGCCCAGAGCACATCAAGATCACCGACAATGCAATTATTCCGATGAAGGAACGCGTTGTAGATATTAAGTACGATCCAGCACGCATGTTCGCAGGGCTGTTAAAGCGCGATAAGCGCGACTAATGAACTTGCTAATCCGGTGGGGCGCACTAGCTGCATCTTTCTGGGTAGCAACTGCGTTAATTCCTGGCATTAATGTTCTTGGTGGTTTCACCACCTACCTTTGGGTCGCGCTCCTTTTCGGATTAATCAATTCCATTCTTGGTGGATTAGTTAAACTCTTAACACTGCCTGCCGTTATTTTAACTTTCGGTTTATTTCTAATTGTTGTAAATGCTTCGATGTTATTACTTACCGCCGAATGGAGCGATAAGTTAGATATTGATGGTTTCTGGCCCGCAGTTCTGGCTTCCCTGGTAATTAGCGTTATGACTCGAATCCTTGGTGGAATTTCCAAGAAAGCGATTTCCAGCTGAAGTCGTTGTTTTTGGTTTCCATCGGCGGAGTCGCCGGAACTCTGGTGCGCTTTGGCCTAGGTCTAGTAATTGAAAATGATCGCAACGGGACACTAACTGCGAACTTAATTGGCGTAGCACTCGCAGCAGCGCTATTGGTATTAATGGAACGTCGCGGAATCACTGAACTGCGCCATCTACTTTTACCTGGATTTTGCGCTGGTTTAACTACTTTTTCAGCAGTAACCGCTGAGTCCCTTGAGCCTAAAGATGGCGGCTTTGTGTTCTTGGCTGAGAATGTAATTTTGAGCCTAATTATTGTGGCAATTGTGCTTCCACTTGCTCGCAAGGTTATTCCGGTGCGCTCATGAGAACCCTTTATGTAATTCTCGGCGCAGCTTTAGGTGCACCTGCCCGTTTTGCGATCGATCAATACATTCATCGATTCACAAACAGGCCATATGGAATATTTCTAGTAAACGTACTTGGCTCATTTTTATTGGGATTTACTTTCAACAGCACCGAACACACTCATGATCTAATTGCCATTGGTTTTGCCGGTGCTTTTACAACTTGGTCAACTTTTATGCTCGATATCTACCTAGCTTTTGAATTAAAGCGCAAAACCGAAGCGGCCATTAACTTAATTGTTTCCTTAGGTTTTGGCCTTCTTGCAGCTTGGTTTGGTTTAAACCTCGCTTAAGTTATTGCGAGTGTTTAGCCATCCAAGCTTCAATTTCATCAGGATGACGCGGTAGCGCATCACTTAAATTGCGGCAACCATCTTTAGTTACAACCACATCATCTTCGATGCGAATTCCAATTCCACGGTATTCAGCAGGAAATAGTTCATCATCAGGTTGAATATAAAGACCTGGTTCAACAGTTAGAACCATTCCTTCAGCAAGAACGCCATCTAGATAAACTTCTTGACGAGCATGTTGGCAATCATGAACATCCATTCCGAGCATGTGTGAAACACCATGCAAGGTCCAGCGACGATGTAGGCCCACATCAGGCCCCATAGATTCTTCTACGCTACAAGGCAAGACGCCCATATCGAATAAACCTTGCGCCAATACTCGCTGCGCAGCCAGGTTAATTGAGCGGAATGTCGCCCCTGGTTTAACAGCTGCAAAACCTGCTAGTTGCGCTTCATATACCAACATATAAAGCGCACGCTGTGCCGGTGAGAACTTGCCATTAACTGGCAAAGTGCGCGTGATATCAGCGGTGTAATAAGAATCCATTTCAACACCAGCATCAACCAACACAAGCTCTCCGTTATTTATCGCGCCATCGTTTCGAATCCAGTGCAGGACGCAAGCATGAGCACCACCGGCTGCAATAGTTGTGTAACCAACATCGTTTCCTTCAGTGCGTGCTTTAGTAAAGAAAGCAGCTTCAATTACTCGTTCACCACGAGGGTGTGCCACCGCAGCCGGCATTGCTTTTACAATTTCTTGGAAACCAAGTTCGCTAGCATCGCAAGCAGCTTGCATTTCATCAATCTCGTATTGATCTTTAATCAAACGAGCTTCTGAAACAAAAGTTAGTAGTTCAGCATCGCGATCATGTTCAATAACTAACTTATCAATTTCAATATCTTGTTCATGAATTGCAATTGTTGCGGTGCCATCAGCAAGTAAGTCTTTCAGATCAGTTACTTTACGAGTTTCAATCTGGTATCGATCTTTTGCTTCAGCTAAAGTAAATCGGCGACCTACCCAAAGTTCGCCATATTTGACATCGCGAAAGAATGCATCAGTATCGCGAGTACTACGTGGATGAATATAAAGAAATACATCATGGCCAGAACCATTTGGTTGCATAACTAAAACTGAATCAGCTGTTGCTTCAACACCTTGAACACCGGTGTAATAGGCGAACGCGGTATGTGGTCGATAGGCGTAATCACTATCGTTGCTGCGAACTTTGTAATTCCCAGCTGGGATAACTAAGCGCACACCAGGGAATGCTTTAGATAAAGCTTCGCGACGAGAAACACAATACTTAAGCGGTGGTGTTGGTTTTAAACCTTCCAGTGGAGTTGGTATCCACCCACTCTTCATTAACTCTGCAAATGCAGCTGGAGTTGGCACATCGTGCGGGCGCTTTTTGGTGGTTTCTTCACTCATTGGAATAGCCTAACAAGATCAACCCTAGATCTCGAGGCCTATCGAGCCAGATTACTTAACTGTAAAGACAATATCCTTCGAAGATGTTGTGGTTAATTTTGGCTTTACAACCGTAAATTTAGCGGAAAACGTGTATTTCCCTTTTGTGAAAGCCGGCGCATCTACTTTGTCGCCATACTCATTCACATAAGATTTTGCTTTTCCGCAAAAAACCATTTCCTTATCGCCAACCCAAGCATCTTTTCCTTGAGTGCCTTTGCCGTTTCCAGTTTGCACATAAATCGTTTGAGCTTGATTTTTCTCTTTAGAGAAAAGCCCGAACATTACAAATGCATTGGGATAAGAGTAAGACTTATCCATTGTGTATTTGATGTAGACATCCTTGCAACCTTTTGGATCCAAAGTTAGCGAATCGACAATGGTAAATGTAAATACCGTTTTACCACCTATAACAATTTTTTCAGTTACGGTGGCAGCGTTGGCAGATGGAAAGTTAGAAACAACCAGAACCAAAATGATTGATAACAGCTTGATTTTCATGTCTGAACCCTAAATTTCGTTCCTAACTATGTCAAAAGATATTGTTGAATTTGAGTGAACGATAGGCAAACAATAAGACAATTTTGTGTTTAACAATTTACGCTACATTGACCAGATGAAACTTCTGGCATTTGTTGTCACAGGACTAATTTTAGTTTTCTCAGGAAATACTCCAGCAGTAGCCCATTCAGATGGTGCGATGTCGATTCATGAAGTTTCCCCGCAAGATGCACCTACCGCTACTTTAGAAATTGAAAAAGATCCAACGGGTGGATTCAATGTTCATGTGGTTACAAATAATTTCATCTGGCGTCCAGAAATGGCATCAATGAAATATGTACCAGGTGAAGGTCATGCACATGTCTTTCTAGATGGTCGCAAAATCATGCGTATTTATAATGAATGGTTTCACTTAAACACATATCAATTTGCTACCAGGGCGGGTAAACAGTTAGTAAGCGTGGAATTTGTTGGTAACGACCATGCTCCCTACACGATTCAAGGCTCACCTGTCGGCGATGCACAAATTGTTGACGTTCCGGCTGATGAGATCCAGCCGGCTAAATCACAAACACCGAAAGTCTTAGCTGGTCTTACCGCCTTCGCAACTCTTCTAATTTTCGCTCTAGCCGCCCTGCTTTTTAGGCGCCTAAAGGCGAAGTAAGTACAACACCGTAAGAGGTTGTATTCTTTCCCTGTACTTGGAGACGTCGCATAGCCCGGTCGAGTGCGCCTCACTGCTAACGAGGTAAGGTTTAATCGCCTTCAGGAGTTCAAATCTCCTCGTCTCCGCTCTTAGTTTCAACATCAATTGGTAAGCGAAATCCATTTTCTTTCGGCCGATGATTCCAACATCGCAAGACAAGCCTGTACTGCTGCCATACCGTCTTTACCAACACCAAT
>CANLAY010000079.1 GCA_947488635.1 Candidatus Nanopelagicaceae bacterium | reverse complement strand
TAACGCACGTTTGATTGCACTAACTGCACGGTTAGCAACTTCGCTTCGTTTTTCACCTGTTGTTCCGGCTGGATTATCTTCACCATCTATCCAGCGCACAAAGTTCTGCAAATCTTCGGCACGATTTTCCGCACCAGTTTTTCCTTCCCAGAGGCCACCATTTGTCTCACGCAAATCAATGTCAATTTCCACTTTTAGATTTGTCAGATCGCCAAGAGCCTGCGCAGTATCACGAGCACGCGATAGATCACTTGAGATAATTTTGGTTGGTTGCATTCCGACCAAAATACTTGCCGCATGTTTTGCTTGATACTGCCCCACTGCATTTAATGGAATATCAGAATGACCCTGGAACCGATTTACGGTATTCCAATCAGTCTGACCATGCCTCCATAATAAAACTCGATTAGCCATTGTTAACTCTTACTCTTCGACCGGAATTCGAACATCTAACTTAATTGTTGGGCAATCATTCCAGAGGCGATCTAGCATGTAGTAACGGCGTAGATCAGCGCTTTGAATGTGCACAACTAAATCTGAATAATCAAGCAGGATCCATTCTTCGCCACCTTCACGACGAACTGGCTTATCTCCGACTTGGCGCAACTTTTCTTCAACAAAGTCAGCAATCGCATCAACTTGTCGCACATTTTGACCGGTGACGATCAAGAAGACTTCACTTAAAACTAATTGATCAGATAAATCAATGGCAACCATATTGGTGCCGAACTTATCGGCTGCTGCTTGCGCTGCAATCTGGGTTAAATCTTTAACTGACTCACTTGCTGGCATAGAGGCCACGTTCCTTTATATAGGTAACTACTGCAGGTGGCAGCAGATCAAACTCGCCATCGCGAACTGCGGTGGCGGAAATTTTCAAAGCATCGATATCAAGGGTTGGTGACCCAGGAAAGTCGGGGCGATCAATTACTAAAACTTCGACTAACTTCTTCAGCTCATCGCTGCGGTGCCACTGATCGATATTTGCGTGAGCATCGGTGCCAAGAATCAAAACGATTTTATCGTTTGGATAAGTTGCCTTTAACGCTTCAACGGTATCAATCGTATAGCTCGGGCCACTGCGCCGAATTTCAATGCTATTTACTAAAACTTCATCACCTAAATCAAGTTCGGCAACTGCCAACTGACACATCTTCAAACGATCTTCACCCGATGCAACCGGTGCGTTCTCGCGTAACCAAGGCTCACCGGCTGGAACCAAAATAATCTGATCAACTACATCACGTTCTAGTAGTTCGGTGATTACATAAAGATGGCCATTATGGATTGGGTCAAAAGTGCCGCCATAAAGGCCAATCCGATTACTGCGACTCAAACTCTAGCTTTTCTAGATTACTTGCCGAGGCGAAGTGTTAAATAAAGAAGAAGAGAAAGAACACCAAATGCTAGAACTCCAAAGAAAACTGGAGGTGCTGGTAGTTCGCGAGCAATTTCAGATGCACGAATAATCATGGGCTTAGCCTACTACGACCCCGCTAGTAGTTTCTTAAAGGCTGTTTCATCGATAATCGTTACGCCTAATTCTTCAGCTTTGGCCAATTTTGAACCAGGTTCGGCGCCCACTAAAAGATAATTGGTTTTCTTAGAAACTGATGATGAAGCTTTTCCGCCGTGGGCCGTAATTGTTTCGGCAATGCCATCGCGAGTGAAGGATTCCAGTCCGCCAGTTACTACGAAGGTCAGACCGGCCAAGGTTTGTGGCGCAGTATTGGTATCTACGAAATGCACTGTGACGCCGGCTGCAGTCCATCGCTGCACAATTCGCTTATGCCAATCAACTGCAAACCACTCTGAAATCGCATCGGCCATAGTTGCGCCAACGCCATCGATTGCAGCAATTTCCGCAACTGATGCAGTCGCTAACTTTTCTAGAGATCCAAATTCGGTTGCTAGCGCTTGAGCAGAAGTTGGGCCAACGTGGCGAATAGATAGCGCCACAATGGTTCGCCACAGCGGGCGGGTTTTAGCAACTTCGAGGGCGCTCATTAACTTATCTACGTTGGCTGCTTGCTGCCCATCTTTTTTAGTAAAGAAACTCGACTTCACTAATTTAGCTGGGGTCAAATCAAAGAGTTCGGCTTCATCCGTCAGGATTTTCTCCGAAAGCAACGCGGTTGCTGCTTCGTAACCGAGGACATCGATATCTAGCGCTGCACGTGAGGCTATGTAATAAATTCGCTCACGTAATTGGGCTGGGCAAGATCTGGTGTTAGGACAACGGATGTCGATATCGCCTTCGGTGATTGCGCGAAGTTCACTGCCACAATCTGGACAATTAGTTGGCATTACAAATGCGCGCTCGCTGCCATCGCGACGTTCAACAACCGGAGCAAGTACCTCGGGAATTACATCGCCAGCTTTGCGAATAATTACGATATCGCCAATCAGAATGCCTTTGCGAATAACCTCTTGGGCATTATGTAGCGTGGCATTGGTAACGGTTGAACCAGCAACTTTTACAGGTTCCATGAAAGCAAATGGTGTTACACGACCAGTACGGCCAACGCTGACCTTGATATCAAGTAACTTGGTGGTGACTTCTTCGGGCGGATACTTAAAAGCAATTGCCCACTTAGGTGCACGCGAGGTAAAACCAAGCTTCGCTTGCGAAGCAATCTCATCTACCTTAATTACTACGCCATCGATTTCATGCTCAACATCGTGGCGATGGGCTTCGTAATAGCCAATGAAATCAGTTACTTCAGCCCGGTTTGAGCAGACTTTAAAGCGAGCACTTGTTGGCAGCCCTAAACTTTTGAGAAGTTCATATGCCTTGCTCTGTGCTGAAAATTCGATACCGGTGCGGGCACCAACACCATGCACAACAACATCAAGCGGTCGGCTTGCGGTCACACGAGGATCTTTCTGACGCAACGAACCTGCAGCGCCATTGCGTGGGTTTGCAAATAATGGTTTGCCGGCCTCTTCAAGTGCTTCGTTCATTTCGTTGAATTGAGCAATTGGAAAGAAAACTTCACCGCGCACTTCAATGAGCTCGGGAACTTTTCTACCAATTAAATTATGGGGCAGAGATTTAATGGTTTTTACATTAAGCGTCACATCTTCACCTATTGTGCCATTGCCACGAGTCAGAGCACGGGTTAGCTGACCGTTTTCAAATTTGAGGTTAATCGCCAGGCCATCGACTTTAAGTTCACACAAGTACTTTGGGTTCGGAATTTCTTTCTCGACTCGATCAAACCAGGCGCTCAATTCATCGAGATCAAAGACGTTATCAAGACTCATCATTTTTTCGATGTGATCGTGCTGTTCAAATTGAGTTGAAAATCCGCCGCCCACATGCAGCGTTGGTGAATCTGGTTCTTTAAGCTCCGGGTGTTTAGCTTCTAGCGCTTCGAGTTCCTTTAATAATTTATCGAATTCGGCATCAGTTACCGCTGGGTCATCAAGGACGTAATAACGAAACTGATGATCGCGAATCTGTGCCGTGAGTTCGACTATGCGATGGCGCGCAGCATTGCTCATGACAATTACTCGGTCTGACAGATCGTCGCCGAACCAACTACGCGATCGCCATCGTAGATAACCATGGCTTGCCCGGTAGCCAGCCCCAATAAAGGTTCATCAAGTTCGGCAATTAGATTGCTGCCATCAAAGTAATAGGTGCAATCAAGTGCGCTTCCGTGCGCTCTAATCTGCACAAAACCGCGCCTTTTCTCAACTGTTACATCAGGTCCGCACCAGATAGCGCGCTCGCCCCAGATCTTAGAAATTGCTAACTCTTCACGAGAACCGACAACCACAGTATTTGTAACTGGTTCGATTTTGAGAACAAAGCGAGGCGAACCATCGGCTGTCGGAACCGTTAGCCCTAAACCTTTTCGTTGTCCGATTGTGTAGGTGTAGGCACCTTTATGCTCGCCAATTTTTTTACCGTCTTGATCGACAATTGGGCCAACTTCACTACCTAAGCGATCGTGCAACCAACCGGCATTATCGCCCGAAGGCACGAAACAAATATCGTGGCTATCTGGTTTTTGCGCAACCGCTAAGCCACGTGCTTCGGCTTCTTTGCGAATATCAACTTTCTCGGTATCACCTAACGGAAATATTGCGCCATCGATTTGTTCGCGAGTTAGCACGGCCAATACATAAGACTGATCTTTAGAATGATCAACTGCGCGGTGAAGTGTCTTACCGTTTTCAGATTCTCGGGTATTGGCATAGTGACCTGTAACAACACCGTCGAAACCCATGGCGCGAGCCCGATCTAGAACGGCTGCAAATTTAATTTTCTCATTGCATCGCAAACAAGGATTAGGTGTGCGGCCGGCAGAGTATTCCGATAAGAAATTCTCAACTACGCCATCGTGAAACTCTTGCGCCATATCCCAGATATAAAATGGAATACCAATTACATCGGCAGCACGACGAGCATCGTGCGAATCTTCGATAGTGCAGCAACCACGAGCACCTGAACGATATTTCTGTGGGTTGGCCGCAAGTGCTAAATGAACACCGATTACATCGTGCCCGGCCTCGACTGCGCGGGCAGCAGCTACTGCAGAATCAACGCCACCGCTCATGGCTGCAATTAACTTCATGAAGCTACCGCCGCTCTCCCACGTTGAATTACACCGGGCAGCACTGACAGCACATAGTCCACTTCGGCTGCCGTATTACTTGGGCCAAAGGAAAAACGTAGCGAAGATTGTGCCGAAATATCGTCGTGGCCCATAGCCATCAAAACATGACTTGGTTGATGCACGCCTGCACTGCAAGCCGAACCAGTTGAGCACGAGACTTTTTCGCTATCTAATAGCAATAACAAGGTATCACTTTCGGTGCGCGGGAAGGTGATATTTACGATGCCGGGCAAACGTTCGACATCAGCACCGTTTACAAATGCATCTGGAATCTGTGCGATAACTTTTTGCGCAAAGTCATCACGCAACTTAGCGATATTGGTTGCGTCGTAACTCTTTGCGCTAACGGCGGCAGCGAAGGCAACAATTGCTGGAGCGTTCAAAGTGCCACTTCGAATTTCACGTTCTTGCCCACCACCATGCAAGAGTGCCGGAATCTCAACAGCTCTGCGCAAAATTAAAACCCCGATACCAAGTGGGCCACCAATTTTG
>CANLAY010000078.1 GCA_947488635.1 Candidatus Nanopelagicaceae bacterium | reverse complement strand
GCGCCGCTGTATTCGCCAGCGCGCAAGAGGTCTACCGCTTAATGCAGCGTGAAGCCCAGAGCATCGGATTAACTACGTTTTATCGCTCTTTACAGAGTTTAGTAAATGACAAAATTGTTGATGTATTACGTCGCGATGATGGCGAAGCGATCTATCGCCTTTGTGGTGAAACCCACCATCATCACTTGGTCTGCAAGAGCTGTGGTGAAACCGTGGAAATTGAGGGCGGCGCTATCGAAAAATGGGCGCTAAATGTGGCTAAAGATCACGGTTTCCGCGAAGTTGGACACACTGCAGAAATCTTTGGCCTCTGCAGCAAGTGCTGAACTATAGTTTTAGATCGAGTTCTCGCTTACGCTTTGCTATATGAGAATTAAGCCAGTGCTCTTACTCGTCCTAGCTTTTCTGTTTTCTGCTTTACCCAATACTGCCTCTGCTCAGCCCGTGAGTGAATGCAAAATACAGGCATCTTCCTTTCAGCAGATTTCAATTGGTTTCCCCATTAATCAAGAACGTCTGGCAAAGATTAATAATCCAAAAATTCTAGTAATTCCGTACCGTTTGAAGGGTGAGACTACTTTTGAATTTGGTAGCAAAGAAAAAGAAGCTTTCACGAAAGCAAGCAATAATATCTATGATTTTTCGGAGGGAAAAAGTAGAGTCACGTTTTCGTATAACGAAATTATAGATATTGACATGACGGTTGAGCAACGAAATCTGATAAAGCAACCTCAAAACAATAACAAGACGTGGCAAGAAAGATACGACGATTCTACTTGGGGTTTCATGAGTAAATTCATCACAGAACAAGATCGAAATATTAATTATTCTGGGTTTGATGGTGTTGTTTTATTTAGTACTACGTACAAGGCCAGCGCAGAAAATGCTGAGGCCATGCCAATGACAAGAGAGCTTTATGGTCCTTGGTTTAATCCGATTTCTACCGCAGAAGGTCCAATCAATAATGTGGTGGTGCTTTACAACCATAAGTCAGAGTATGTGATTACACACGAGATTATGCACTTGTATGGATTAACTGACCTTTATGGATCGCCAACTAGCGTAAAGAACAGCCTAATGTCAGATGGAGTCATCGACATACTCGCATGGGAGAAATGGGTACTAGGTTGGCTTGGTGATGAGAATATTCAATGCGTTTCAGAGACCAACGACATTAAATCCGACTCAGTAGATAATAATTTTAGCTTTGATTATTCATTCAAAGATCAACTTCTGGTGATACCAACTGGTACAAAAACTGCTTTGGTAATTGATCTCGTGAAAAGAGATAGTCGAAGTTGGATTTCCTTTTACCAACTGGATAACGATGCCCGGCCGCCGATTACGGCATTTCGTTCAAATATTTCAAATTTGACTACAGAAATCACAGGCAGGTTAGGCGTAGGAACGTATATTGAATCACCGAAATATACGATGCTTCTAAAGGATAATGACGGCCAGAAACTTTCCATAAAGCTAATTCCTAAATCGCTTTCTAGTGGTGCAAGTGCTAAACAATTAATTGATGAAGCACAAAATACGAGTTTTGTTTATACGAAACTTGCTCAAGCCGAACGTGATGCGAAAGCTGCTGCGGAGTTGAAGGCAAAGCAAGAAGCTGAAGCCAAGGTTGCGGCTGAATTAAAGGCAACGCAGGATGCCGAAGCCAAAGCTGCAGCTGATAAAGCGGCGGAATTGAAGGCAAAGCAGGATGCCGAAGCCAAGGTTGCGGCAGACTTGAAAGCGAAGCAAGAAGCTGAGGCCAAAGCAGTTGCGGATAAAGCAGCAGAAGAGTTGCGAGTAAAGCAGGAGGCAGAGGCCAAGTTAGCCGCAGATAAAATTGCGGCAGATTTGAAGGTGAAGCAAGAAGCTGAGGCCAAGTTAGCCGCAGATAAAATTGCTGCCGATTTGAAAGCGAAGCAGGAAGCTGAGGCCAAAGCGGCAGCTGACAAGGCTGCTTTAGTAATCAAGAAAACCACGATCACTTGCGTGAAAGGTAAGTTAACCAAGAAAGTTACAGCTGTAAAGCCAGTATGTCCAAAGGGATATAAGAAGAAGTAAGGCTATGCCTTACCGCTAACGCTCTCAATTCGGTAAGGCTATGCTTTTCCGAATCTTCTATCTCTAGTTGAGTATTCCTCAATTGCTCGCCACAAAACTTTGCGATCAACATCTGGCCACAGCACATCAAGGAAAACGAATTCGGCATAGACCGATTGCCAAGGTAAGAAATTGCTTGTGCGTTGCTCACCAGATGAACGAAGGAATAAATCCACATCGCTCATCTTGGGCTGGTTTAAATACTTCGCGAAAGTCTTTTCAGTAATTGCATCGACTTTGAGTTTTCCGCGTTTAACATCGCGAGCAAGTTCAGTGGCAGCATCGACAATCTCAGAGCGGCCGCCATAGTTAACGCACATATTTAAAGTCAGAGTTTTGTTCTTTGCGGTTAACTCTTCGGCAATCTCTAGCTCGTTAATAACGCTCTGCCAGAGTCGCTTTGGCCGACCTACCCAACGAATGCGAACACCCATCTCATTCATTTGATCGCGACGACGACGAATCACATCGCGATTAAAACCCATTAAGAATTTAACTTCTTCAGGGGAACGACGCCAGTTCTCAGTGCTAAAGGCATACGCGCTGATCTCTTTAACGCCATATTCAATAGCGCCTTCAACTACATCAAATAAAGCTGCTTCACCGGCTTCGTGGCCAGCTGTGCGCGGCAAACCACGCTTCTTAGCCCAGCGGCCGTTGCCATCCATCACGATTGCTACGTGATTTGGAATTTCAATCTTGCTCATACGCGCTCCACCATTGGCATGCTACGAAGACCGCGTTCTAAGTGCCAGTGTAGGTAGGCAGTAATCAAGCCATTTGCTTCGCGGCGATTACGAAGTTCACTCGCACTCGCACTCTCCCAATCGCCCGAAAGTAGATCGCCCATAAGTTTTAGCGTTTCAACTGCTGGGGTAGCAGATGCTGATGGCCGGCAATCTAAACAAACTGAGCCACCACCGACAAGTGAGAAGTAGCGATGTGGCCCTTCTTTTTCGCAACGCGAACAGTTAGTCATTGAAGGTGCGTATCCCCCAATGGCTAGTGAGCGAAGTAGAAAGGCATCGAGAATAAGGGAGGAGTCATAACGCTTTTCGGCCAAAACCTTTAACGCACCGACTACTAAGTTAAATTCTTGTAGCGCCGGTTCGCGCTCTTGTGGGGTGAATCGTTCAGTGGTTTCGAGTATCGCAGAGGCAATTGTCCAACGTTGATAATCATTGGCTAGTTCTTCGCCATAGTTTGCAATAGCTTCAACTTGAGTCACCGTGTCAAAGGTCTTGCCAATGTGTAACTGAATATCAACATGACTACCGGGTTCAAGGCGTGCCCCAAATTTAGACATCGTGCGACGAACCCCTTTTGCCACACCACGAACGCGACCATGATCGCGAGTAAGCATGGTGATGATGCGATCGGCTTCACCCAATTTCTGGGTACGCAGAATTAACGCTTCATCACGGTAGAGGCTCACTGGGCAAGTGTATGTAAAAGAAGTAACTAGCTCCGTTAGCGAATTGCGCGATTGATCGCCGAAACCACGGCTTTTAGTGAGGCGGTGGTGGTATTTGGATCAATTCCCACACCCCAGAAAACTTCATCGCCGATTGCGCACTCAAGATAGGCAGCAGCCGAAGCATCGCCACCTGCACTAAGTGCATGCTCGTAATAATCCAGAACTCGAACATCTACGCCATAGGCCTGCAAAATATTGCAGAACGCCGCAATTGGGCCATTGCCTTTGCCACTTAGTTCAACTAGCTGGCCGCGATCAAGAATAGAAATAGATAGCTGCACATCTTCATCAAGGACAGAAGTTTGTGACAACCCCTTTAAGCGGAAGCGACCCCACTTCTTATCATCGTTAGCAGTTGGTAGATATTCATCTTCAAATATCTGCCACATAGCATCACCGGTAATTTCGCCGCCTTCAGTATCAGTCTTTTGTTGCACAACTTTTGAGAACTCAATCTGCAAACGACGAGGCAAATCAAGATGATGTTCATTCTTCATCAAGTAGGCAACGCCACCTTTACCGGACTGTGAATTAACGCGAATCACAGCTTCGTAGGTGCGACCAATATCTAGTGGATCAATAGGTAGGTAAGGAACTGCCCAAGTGAAATCTTTGACTTCCTTGCCAGCAGCTTTGGCATCTATCGCTAAATGATCAAAGCCCTTCTTAATGGCATCCTGGTGTGAACCAGAGAACGCAGTGAAAACTAAATCGCCACCGTATGGATGACGCTCTGGCACGCGCAGTTGATTGGCATATTCAACGGTGCGACGAGTTTCATCAAGGTTTGAGAAATCAATCATTGGATCAATGCCATGGCTAACTAAGTTCAGGCCTAGCGTTACCAAACAGACATTGCCGGTGCGCTCGCCATTACCAAATAAAGTTCCTTCGATGCGATCAGCCCCTGCCATATAACCAAGTTCAGCTGCTGCAACGCCTGTGCCACGGTCATTATGTGGGTGCAACGAAACAATCACGCTGTCACGATTATCTAAGTGGCGACACATCCATTCAATTGAATCGGCATAAACATTTGGCGTTGCCATTTCAACTGTTGCGGGCAAGTTAATAATGGTTTTCCACGTCGGGGTTGGTTTCCAGATGGCGTTAACCGCGTTACAAACTTCAACGGCAAATTCAAGTTCAGTGCCGGTATATGACTCTGGGCTGTATTCAAAGGAGATCTTGGTGCCTGGCACGGTGGCAACTTGGTCTAAACAATATTGCGCCGCATCGGTAGCGATCTTTTTGATGCCATCTTTGTCTTGGCCAAAAACCACCCGACGTTGCAAAGTTGAAGTCGAGTTATAAAGGTGAACGATCGCTTGCTTGGCACCCTTGATTGACTCGAAGGTGCGATCAATTAAAGTTTCGCGAGCTTGGGTCAAAACCTGAATGACTACATCATCTGGAATCAAGTGATCTTCAATAATCTTGCGCACAAAATCAAAGTCAGTTTGGCTGGCACTTGGGAAACCAACTTCGATTTCCTTGTAACCCATCTGAACTAACAATTTGAACATCGCTAACTTACGTGGCGTATCCATTGGATCAATCAGCGCTTGATTGC
>CANLAY010000077.1 GCA_947488635.1 Candidatus Nanopelagicaceae bacterium | reverse complement strand
GGTCCAGCTTTCTATCCAGCTCTAACAGGGCGTGAAAATCTAAATGTATTGGCAACTTTGGGTGGCTACGGAACTGATCACGTGCAATCACTTCTTGATCGAGTTGGTTTAGGTGATCGTGGTAATTCGAAATACAAGACTTATTCATTAGGTATGAAACAACGACTTGGAATTGCTGCCGCACTTTTGCCTAATCCAAAACTTTTAATACTCGATGAACCAACTAATGGTTTAGATCCTGAGGGCATTCAAGAGATTAGAGATTTATTGAAATCACTAGCCCAAGAAGGAACTACGGTCTTTGTTTCTTCTCACCTACTTTCAGAGCTTGAGTTGATAAGTCAACATCTGGTTATGTTGCGAAAAGGCAAAGTTTTATTCGCTGGCAAAATAGAAGATTTATTTTTAGCTCAACAACCATTCATCTTGGTCAAAACGCAAAATGAAAGTGATTTACCAAAGATTTCGGAAATTGCCGCAGCTGCAGGTCATAAATCAACGATTCGTAGCGGTGTTGCACATATCGAAGGACCTGCCGAATGGGCAGCCGAACTTAATAAATCAGCATTTGCTATGGGCATTACGCTCTCGCAACTATCACCGATGTTGCCAAGCCTAGAAGAAACCTTCTTCGAGATGACGGGGTATTCCGAATGATTAAGGTATTTAAAGCAGAATGGCGCAAACTACGTAGACCAACGCTATTTCTGGGCACCATGCTGGCATCGGCTGGTTTAACTGGTTTAGTTACCTCTTTATTGTTCTTGTTGATTGATTCTCCGCAAGGAAATTCTGATCGCGGCAACATGATTTCTCGCGAGATATTGCAACTACCAAGTGGCTTAACTATTGGTTTTAGTAATGCAGCCGGCTTATTAGGAATCGTCGCACTATGTGTCTTTGCTGCCCAAACTGCTCAGGAATACACCTACGGCACTTTGCGCAATTTACTGGTGCGCCAACCACGTCGGTTGCAGTTATTACTTGGTAAATATGTATCTATGGCCTCATTTGCAATCGTTATGGTGATTCTGGCTGCAGTTGTCAGCATGTCACTAGCTTTTGGTCTATCCGGCAAAGCGAAAGTTGAAACTGATGCCTGGGTAACCTCTGATGCACTTCAAGAATTAGCAAAAACGTTTGGAAATGTTCTTTTATCGGTAATTGCATTTGGCACAGTTGGCATGATTTTGGGGCTATTGCTTCGCTCGCCAATTAGCGCAATCTCCCTGGGTGTTATCTGGTTATTGATTGTGGAAAATATTCTGGTTGCAGTTAAATCAAGTCTAGGAACTTGGATGCCAGGAAGCTTGATCTCAACAATCGCAGTTGGCGGCACAACTGATATCTCTTATACCCACTCAATAACAATGGTTGCCATCTATTTGGCGGCAAGCACCGCAATTGTGATTACGCTTTTCAAGCGACGTGACGTATCTAATTAGGGTTGACTTAATTAGGTAATGACATGGGGCGCGTCTGACTCTTTTCTAAGGTGCCCCATTTATCCTAGGAGCATGTCGAAGCGGCTTATTGCCCTCGCAGTCGCGCTTACTTTTCTAGGTAGTAGCACGACTGTTTATGCCGCTTCCCCAAAACCAACTTTGGCGCAGATTGAAGCTGCTAAAAAAGCCGAAGCAGCAAAAAAGAAAGCAGCTGATGCAGCAGCTAAAAAATTAGCGGCAGCAAATATGACTTTAAAAGCACTCACTGCACAAGCAAATGCAGCACAGGCTCTTTATGTGAAAGCTAAAGCAGAATTAGCAAAAGCGACTGCCGATGCAAATGCTGCTGCTGAATATGCACGCAAGACCGCAGCAGAAGTTGCTGGTGCACATCGAACCATTGGTAAATTGGCAGTAAATGCTTACATGATGGGCGGCACCTTCAGCGATATTGAACCGTTGTTGAGTGCGAATGGTCCACAAGATTTAATTGATCGAATTACAATTTTACAATCATTAGGTGATCAAAATACTGCAGCGCTTGAACGATTTAAAGCAGCTGAAATTATTGCGCGCGCGGCAAGAGTTGTAGCCGATGCAGCCAAAGTCAAACAAGTTGCGGCTACTGAAAAAGTTGCCGCAGCTAAAAAAGTTGCCGATGATGCTAAAACGTTGCAGCAAAAAGAAGTTGATAAATTACGGGCAGTCCAAGATAAATTGATTAAGGAATTAGCCAAAGCTAAAAATGTTCGAATAACTCTAGAACAACAACGTCAGCTAGCTTTGCTTGAAGAAGCACAAGCCGGGCAAGCAGCGATAACGCCTAACCAATCAAAAATTTGGCCAGATCTGGGCTTTAAAGGCCGATCAACTATTCGCACAACGCAAGCCCAACGAGATGTGGCTGTGGCTTTTGCCAAGAAACAAGTCCTAGCGCGGAAGCCATATATCTGGGGCTCCGAAGGTCCTAACTCATTCGATTGCTCAGGTTTGGTTTATGCCGCCTATAAATCTGCTGGCTTAGGTTGGCCAAACTGGGATCGCTTAAACTCAGCACTTTATTCCGGCTACACCAAGCATGTGAAACTCACCGAGTTAGTGCCTGGCGATCTCTTGTTCTACTCATATAAAGGAACCATCTCGAGCATCCACCACATCTCGATCTATGCTGGAAATGGCATGATGTGGGAAGCAAATTCAAAGGGCAAGGGCTTGCTTTACTCAAATATTTATAGCGTTAAGGGCTTAATGCCATTTGGTGGTCGGGTCTAGTCTTAACCCCGTGAGCACAAACCCAGCAACGGTAGTAATTCGTAGTGCTGTGCGTGAGTGCCTTTCTGGTTGCAGCGCAGGTGACACGGTTCTAGCTGCAGTCTCTGGTGGCGCTGATTCATTAGCACTTGCTGCAGCACTTGTTCTGGAATCTAAAAATGCGTTAATTAATTTGGTCTGCGTAACAATTGATCACCAACTCCAGAAAAATTCTGGCGAACAAGCTACAAAAGTTTTAGCGCAACTTTCTCAATTAGGAATCTCGCAAACTGATATTGTTAAAGTCGATGTCGAAATGATTGATGGGCTAGAAGCATCGGCACGTCGAGCTCGCTATGCCGCACTTGATGATGTAGCTGAAAAACACAACGCTAAAGTAATTTTCTTAGGCCATACGCTCAATGATCAAGCCGAAAGTGTTTTATTAGGATTGGCTCGCGGGTCAGGTGCCCGATCACTTTCTGGAATGGCGCGATGCGCTGGAAAATATTGTCGACCACTTTTAGAAATTACTCGCTCGGAAACGTTGGCTGCGTGTGCCGAAAATAAATTAATTCCTTGGGTTGACCCGCATAATTCAGATTCGCAGTTTGCTCGAGTCCGTGTGCGCACAGATGCTCTGCCAAAATTAGAAGAAAGTATTGGGCCCGGAATTACTGAAGCACTTGCCCGCAGTGCCGACCTGTTGCGCGATGATGCCGATGCTCTCGATGGATGGGCAACTCAAGTTGCAGCTGATATTGATCTAGCTGATCTCGAGATTACTCTTTTGGCTGACCTACCTAAGGCAGTCCGAACTCGCCTCTTGCGTAAGGCGATTTATGCCGCGGGGGCACCAATGGGCTCAATTACTGCCGAACATGTGGCATCTGTTGAGGCTTTAGTCACCTCTTGGCATGGTCAAGGTGCTTGTAGCCTCCCAGGTGGTGTGAAGGTTTGCCGAATTTCGGGCAGACTTTCGCTCCTGTCCCGCTAATTTAAGTAAGCCCGGCATTTCAATGAAGGAGCATCGTGGATTTATCAGTTATTGAAAGCGATATCGAGCGCGTAATAGTTAGCGAAGTAGATCTGCAGGCACGCGTTAAAGAATTGGCAGCGCAAGTCGATGCTGATTACGAAGGTCGCGATCTTCTACTAGTTGGTGTTCTAAAAGGCGCAGTTATGGCAATGGCTGATTTAACACGTGCGATGCAGCGTCATCTGGAAATGGATTGGATGGCGGTTTCTTCTTATGGGTCCGGCACCAAGTCCAGTGGCGTAGTTCGTATCTTAAAAGATCTTGATCGCGATATCACGGGCCGCAATGTTTTGATTGTCGAAGATATTGTTGACTCAGGTTTAACGCTTTCATGGTTAAAGTCCAACCTTGAATCACGTGGCGCCGCTAACGTTGATATTTTGGCAATCCTGCGCAAACCAGAGGCAGCAAAAGTTAATGTTCCAGTTAAGTATGTAGGTTTTGATATTCCAACAGATTTCGTAGTTGGTTACGGACTTGATTTTGATGAGAAATATCGCAACTTGCCATTTATCGGTGTGCTCGCAAAGCACATGTACGAATAGAAGCAATATGACTGAAGAAATTAAAAAAGAAAAGAAAAAGAAAGTAGTCAAGACCGTTAGTAAGCGCGGCGATAAGAAGCCAGCCACAAGAGCTGGTCGAATTCTCCGCGGGCCACTCTTCTGGATCGTCTTTGCAATTATTGCCGTCTCGGTTTTCGGGCAGATCTCTGGCGCAGGTAGCGCATTTACGAAAGTTAATACTTCTCAAATTCTTGATGCAATTGCGCAGTCTGAGGTAAAGAGCGCAACCGTTGTAGATAAAAGCCAAGTAATTCGGGTAGAACTAAAGCCTGGTCGGACCATTAATGGAGCTTCTCAAGTTGAGGCATCGTATGTAGTGCGCCAAGAGCCAACAATTATTGATGCTTTAAGCGCTAATCCACCTTTAAATGGCTGGAATATCGAAGTCCCTAAGACTCCTCTGCTGGTCAGTTTCTTACTCTCGCTAGCGCCAATTCTAATTATCGGTTTGCTCTTCTTCTTCATGCTCAGCCAATCACAAGGTGGAAACAAGGTATTTAGTTTTGGTAAATCACGTGCGAAGTTGCAAAGTGATGAAGTGCCAAAGACAACTTTTGCCGATGTCGCAGGCGCTGATGAGGCAATTTCAGAATTACATGAGATTAAAGATTTCCTAGCTAACTCAGCTAAGTACGCCGAACTTGGCGCCAAGATACCAAAGGGTGTTTTGCTTTATGGCCCACCCGGAACTGGAAAGACTCTATTGGCACGCGCAGTTGCTGGCGAAGCAGGCGTACCGTTCTATTCAATCTCCGGCTCTGACTTTGTCGAAATGTTTGTCGGTGTTGGTGCAGCGCGCGTGCGCGATCTATTTACCCAAGCGAAAGCAAATGCACCTGCGATTATTTTTGTGGATGAAATCGATGCCGTAGGCCGTCAACGTGGAACCGGTATGGGTGGTGGTCATGATGAACGTGAACAAACACTCAACCAACTCTTAGTCGAGATGGATG
>CANLAY010000076.1 GCA_947488635.1 Candidatus Nanopelagicaceae bacterium | reverse complement strand
CTTCAGGTGGATGTGTTTATAACGGCGTTCCTCTCGAAGGCGTACAGGTGGCGATATCTGATGCTGGATTTATTAAAGTTTTGGGTCCGGTTCTAGCCAGTAATTTAGATTTAGATTCACAGAATTGGTTTGTAACAAGTGACCGCGGTGAATTAGTTGATGGACATTTAATCGTTCTGGGCCGCGGCGATGATGTAATTATTTCAGGTGGCGAAAATATTTCTCTCTTTGAAATTGAAAACGCTATCTCGCAGAGTTTTGCCAGCTTTGAATTTGCCGCTTTCGCAGTTTCTAGCGATAAGTGGGGGCAAGAACTTCATATTGCGGCAGTTAACGCACCAGCTGAGTTTGCAGAGCAAGTCGGGCGTCTCTTGGTGGAAAAATTTGGCAACTCAGCTAAACCAAAGCGTTTCCATAGATTATCTGCGCTACCTTTAATCGGTATCGGTAAAGTAGACCGTGCCGCACTTGCGCAATTAGCTATGAAATCGGAGTTCTAGTTTTGAATAAATGGATTGCAGGTGCTCGTCCGCGCACACTTCCAGCTGCTATCGCCCCAGTATTGGTAGCAACGTCATTGGCAGGCAGTGAAGCCAACTTTGCCATGGCTGGTTTAGCTCTGGTTGTTAGTTTGGCACTTCAAGTTGGCGTGAACTATGCCAATGATTACTCCGATGGCATTAAAGGCACAGACGATAATCGCGTTGGTCCAACCCGCTTAGTTGCCTCTAGCTTAGCGAGTGCGAAATCAGTCAAGCAGGCAGCGTTCATTTCTTTTGCCGTTGCTGCTGTAGTTGGGTTAGTGCTGGCTCAATTAACTTCACTTTGGTTAATTGCCGTAGGTGCTGCGGCAATATTTGCAGCTTGGACATACACCGGCAGTAAACGACCATATGGCTATCTGGGCTTGGGCGAAATTTCAGTCTTTCTCTTCTTTGGACTTGTAGCGACTATAGGTTCTTACTACGTTCAGACTGAGAGATTAACTTGGCAAAGCTTTGTGGTTGCAATCCCAATGGGATTACTAGCTTGCGCGCTTCTGGCCATTAACAATCTTCGCGATCGCGCTCAAGATGAGTTAGTCGGCAAGCGCACACTGGCAGTTCGATTAGGCGACTCTGGTGCGCGTAAGTTATTCATTGGGCTTCTTTTGATTGCCCATTTAGTAACAATTGCGATTCCTGCCGAAAATACCCTGCTCACGTTAATACTTCTGCCGCAAACAATTGTTATCGCCAAAAAGGTCCGCGAAGGCGCTACTGGGGCAGCCTTAATTCCATTACTTGGCAAGACCGGGCAGCTTCAACTCTGGTTTGCCGTGGCTTTGTCACTTGCTTTGGTTTTGAATTAAGAAATCGCTAAACTAAGTCCATGAGAGTTCTACTCGTAGTTCTATCTATCGCTATCCAACTCTATGGATTAATCGATTGTGCGCAACGTGAAGATAGTGATGTTCGTTCACTGCCTCGTTGGGGTTGGCTAATAATTATTGTTTTAATTCCAACGATTGGTGCAGTTGCTTATCTTGTAGCTGGTCGACCAAAGCGCCCTGGTAACGGCGGAAAAAAACCAAAGCGCTCAATCGCACCCGATGATGATCCTGATTTCTTGCGCGGACTTTAAAGCGAAGCGAAAGCCTCATCAAGAACGCTCATTGCATCAAGTAATAGCTCATCTGAAATAACAATTGGCGGCAAGAAACGAATTACATTTGAATAAGTGCCGGCTGAAAGAAGCAAGACACCTTTCTTAGCGCAGTAGTTAATAACTTTAGTCATCGCCTCTGGGTTTGGATCGAGTGAACCTGGCTTAACTAACTCGATAGCCATCATTGCGCCGCGACCACGTACTTCAGCGATAATCGGATATTTTGAAGCGAGTTCGCAGAGCGCGTGACCCAAAATCTTGCCAACTTCACGAGCTCGCTCAATTAAGCCATCTTGCTCAATAGTTTCAAATACTCCGAGGGAGGCTGCACAGGCAACTGGATTTCCGCCATAAGTTCCGCCAAGGCCACTGACATGAATTGCATCCATAATTTCGGCGCGACCAGTAACCGCTGCCAGCGGCAAACCACCAGCAATACCTTTTGCAGTAATTATCATGTCCGGAACTACATTTTCATTTTCAACTGCAAACATATTTCCAGTACGGGCAAAACCAGTTTGAACTTCATCAGCAATAAAGATGATGCCGTTTTCAGCACAATACTTTGAAAGCCCTGGCAAGAAACCCTTAGGTGGAACAATGAAGCCACCTTCGCCTTGAATAGGTTCGATCATGATTGCTGCAACGTTATGCGCACCAATCTCCTTCTCAATCTTATGTGCAACTTCTTCTAGTGCATCTGCTGTGATCGTTGCTTTATCGCCCAACCAACGAAGTTCGTATGGCATTGGCATGCGGTAGATCTCGCTGGCAAATGGACCGAAACCTTCTTTGTAAGGCATGTTCTTGGCAGTTAGCGCCATCGTTAAATTCGTGCGACCGTGATAGGCATGCTCGAAAACTACGATTGCTTGACGCTTGGTTGCATGACGCGCAATCTTTACCGCGTTCTCAACAGCTTCAGCACCTGAGTTAACTAATACTGATTTCTTCTTATGAGTACCTGGCGTATGCGCATTTAACTTTGCACAAACATCGATGTAACCCTGGTAAGGCGCAACGGTAAAACAGGTATGTGAAAAAGCTTGAACTTGTTCAATCACGCGATCAATAACGCGCTGTGCGCTATTACCAACATTATTTACGCCGATACCTGCAGCCATGTCGATGATCTGATTGCCATCTAGGTCAACCAGAATTGCACCACCAGTACTTGCAATTACTGCCGGAAATGCAATTCCCAATCCGCCTGAAACTTCTTCGCTACGTCGCTGAATCTCCGCCTTTGATTTTGGTCCAGGAATCTCTGTAACCAAGAGGCGTTGCTGAGGAACTGAAGTAAGTACGGTCATGAGTAAAGTCTAAGGCCATATTTCCGATCGGGGCGCCTAGAAGTTAGGCTTGCGGCTATGACCTACCTCAAAGCGCTGCGCGAAGATGCTCCGCTCTTAGATGCCTACCTACGTTACTTCGAAGTAGCACGAACTCCGTTCACGATCCCAGGTCATAAGCAGCGCGCTAGCAAACTCGATTTAGGTTTAGGCGCAGTCGTTGATGGCGATACACCTCTCTATGGTGGCTTAGATGAAATTAAATTAACGAACCAAACCTTAAAGAGCGCTGAATCGCTAGCCGCTAAATTATGGGGCGGCGACTACGCACGTTTTTCAACTGGCGGTTCAACTCACGTTAACCAAGCAGTCATCTTGGCCCTTGGTAAACCAGGTGACAAGATTGCAGTTGCGCGCACTGCGCACCGTTCGGTTTTAAGTGCTCTCGTATTAGCAGGACTCGAACCTATTTGGTTAGCTCCAGATATTGATGCAGCAACTGGTGTGCCAACCGGAATTCCACTTTCTGAACTAGAACGAGTACTGCCGCAAAAACCAATTGCGTTACTGCTCACTGAACCAGGTTATTTAGGAACAATTTCGCAATTGCCTCAATTAATTGGTAAAGCCCATGAACATAAAATTCCAGTAGTAATTGATGCTGCTTGGGGTGCTCACTTTGGTTTCCATAATGATTTACCAAAACATATATTGCAACTTGGCGCAGATGCATTGATCACTAGTACTCATAAAGCCCTACCCGGGTTCAGTGCCTCAGCGCTCTTAGTTGCTCGTGGTGAATTTTTAAATTTAGATCGCCTAGAACAAAGTTTTGAAACAACGCACACAACTTCACCTGCTGGCGCACCACTTGCATCAATCGATGGTTGCCGTGCACTTCTGCAACATCGCGGTGAAGAATTATTGGGTCAATTAATTGAAAACGTGGCAAAGTTTAAAGCAGAAATTTCAGCTAACTTCGACCGTCCCGTCTTCTTATCCCCCACTGACTTCGCAACCGGTCGCTTTGATCCAGTAAAGATTGTGCTACGAGCTAATCAAATAGGGACTTCTGGTGTGGAAATTGAAAATGAGTTACTGAAATCGAATATTCGAGTTGAAATGGCTGACCGTGACACCGTGGTTTTCTTAGCTACTTTGGCTGATGACGCGGAAAGTTTTGCTGAACTAAGTAAGTCATTGCTCCCAATTTTGCAGAAGCTAGTTAGCGCGCCCCGTGAATCAGCAACAGCTCTTAGTTGGTCAGTAGTTCCGCAGATTGCTCTTTCAATGCGCGATGCCTACTTTGCAGATACTGAAATGATTGCTGCCCAAAGTGCTGAAGGTCGAATTTCAACAGATTTAATTGCGCCTTACCCGCCTGGTGTTGCAGTAGTTGCGCCTGGTGAAGTTTTAACCAAAGAGATTTTAGCTGGATTGACCGCAAACAAGGCAGCTGGGGTGCGAATTGCATATGCAACAGACTCAACGTTGCAAAGTTATCGCGTAGTTAAGTAACTCTTAAAGGCCAGAGTAGGTGTGCTTTCCGGTTCCCCATACATTTACATAAACATAATTAAAAAGGAATGTTGATCCGGCAATCAAACATAACCAAGCTGCTCTACGGCCACGCCAGCCGACAGTTACGCGGGCATGTAGGTATGCGGCGTAAGCAACCCAAGTAATAAATGCCCAAGTTTCTTTTGGATCCCAACCCCAGTAACGACCCCAAGCACTTTCGGCCCAAATTGCACCTGCGATAACCGAGAAGGTCCAGAGTGGAAATACAAATGCAACTAATCGATATGAGAGTTGATCGAGAGCATCAAGTGAAGGTAGGCGTTGTGCCCAGACTTTACGCTGCCCCTTGCTCTCCATATTGTCTAAGTAGAGATAAGCCGCAGCAATAACATTAGCGAGTAGAAATACACCGCCTGAGATGATCGCAGTTGAAACGTGAATTACTAGCCAAGTTGATTTCAGAGCCGGTACTAGCGGTGCACTTGGGACATAAAGCAAGGTAATTGCGGTACCTAACGTCAAAAGAGCAGAGATCGAAACTAAAACACCCAGCCATCGCAGATCATACTTACGTAGCGCAAATAGATAAGCGCCAGTGAAGGCGAGAGCACCCGTAATTGAAAACTCATACATATTGCCCCACGGAACCCGACTCGCTGAAAGCCCACGAGTAACCACACCAGCTAGCAAAAATATAAATCCAAGTATCATCATGGCAGTAGCAATGCGCATCGCTTTTTGAGTACGAGAGCTATCAAAAGTTTTGGTAACTAAGTTTCCTTCGGTTTCAGAAGCTGCGTTCGGGGTGCGAACTGCCCAAGCTGT
>CANLAY010000075.1 GCA_947488635.1 Candidatus Nanopelagicaceae bacterium | reverse complement strand
TAACTTTTTGCGCAGCATATTTCGCAACCTCAAGTGATTGTTCCATCGCTTCGGAATAGGCATTAGTTCCGTATGCTGCAAGTGAAAACCAAAAAGGTAAACCACGTGTGCGACGCGTTAACTGAATTGCATAGTCAGACGGATTCCAATTTCCATCATGCAACGTGTCTAAGTACGAAGCATGTTGAGTATGAACTTCACGCGCTAATTCAGGTGTGCGATAAATTAATGCACATGCATCGTATGGTGCAAACAACCATTTATGCGGATCAACAATTAATGAATCGGCATTTTCTATGCCATTGAACAGTGTTCGCACTGAAGGTGCACATAAAGCTGCTAACCCGTAAGCGCCATCAACATGGAACCAGATCTCGCGAACTTTTGCAGCTCCACCGATTCCAGCTAAATCATCAATTATCCCTAGATTTGTAGTACCCGCTGTAGCAACTATGGCAAACACCCGACGACCACTTTGTCGGTGTAGTGCATCGATTTCTTTAGCAACCGTTTCACCTTGCAATTTGCCATTTTCATCAACGGCAATCTTTAAAACATCGACATCCATAACTTGAGCCGCAGATGCAATAGATGAGTGAGCTTGTTCGCTACAAGCGATTACCCAGCGCGTGGTATCTGGGAAATTTTTACGAGCTTGTGCGCGCGCTACAACTAACGCGGAAAGATTTCCGACGGTACCGCCCTGCACAAAAACTCCACCAGAACTTTGCGGCAAGCCGGCTAAATCAGCGATCCAACGCAGCGCTTGATTCTCAGCAAAAACTGCACCGGCACCTTCTTGCCATGAACCGCCATAGAGGGCACTTGCGCCAACTACTAGATCAAAGAGGTTTGCATATTCACTTGGTGCCGATGGAATAAAAGCTAAATTGCGCGGGTGATCCGTTGAAATACATGCCTTTGCTAACACCGAAGTAAAAACATCAAGTGCTTCTTTGCCACCTAGGCCTTTAGCAGTGATTGTATTTCCGACTTGAGCAAATAGTTCTGCTTCAGAGAGTGGACCATCTAATGGTGGATCACTTTTTAACCGCTCGAGGCTATAGGCCAATACCTCATTGGCTAGCGCTTCGACTTCAGGAGTGAACTCATGCATGCCGAGAGTCTGCCACTAATTAGGAAATCTAGTTAACGAATATCACGCTGAGTCTTTTTAACTATGTTGCGCAACATGGTTGGAAATACAAAGGTGTGAAATGGCAGAACTGAATACCAATACAACTGGCCGCCTAAACCATGTGGCGTAAAGGTTGCCTCTTGTTCGATGTGAGTTTTGCCGTCTACTTCACTGACTCGAAATTCCAGCCACGCTTTGCCAGGTAAGACCATTTCGGCGTAGAGGCGTAAAACAGATTCACGTTCAATTTTCTCAACGCGCCAGAAATCTAAACTGTCTCCAACTCGTAAATGATCTGGATCTCGCCTACCTCGACGTAACCCAACACCACCAAACATGCGATCTAGCAAACCTCGAGCAAACCAGAGAAAATCCGAGCCATACCAACCGTGCTGGCCGCCAATACCTTCGATGGTTTTCCAAATTTGCGCTAATGGAATATCGGTTGTAGTTTCGCGAAAATCTTTCAGAGTCATTTCACCCGCCCAGTCGGGGTCTCCTTGGGCTTTCTGCCATGGCGCAGTTGGATAAGAGGCATCAGACCATCTGCTCTCTACTTGGCCATCACTGGTTTTTGAAAGCGCGTAAGTAACTGCGCTCTCAACATTAAGCAATCCTTCAGGTGGCGGCGGAATCAAATCATTAATGCTTTTCTTTGGATCTGCCACAACTTCGTTGATCAAGGAGCCAACGAGTGGTCGAGCGAGCGCGGTTGGAACTGGTGTTACCAGCCCAATCCACAGACTTGATAGCTCTGGCGTTAACACTGGGACTTTAATAATCCAGCGGCGCGGTAAGCCAGATAGTTTGGCAAATTTTTGCATCATGTCAGCATAAGAAAGTATCTCGGGTCCACCGATGTCAAAAACTTGGTCTATTGGGGATTCTAGAACTGCCGCACCACGTAAGTAATAAAGCACATCTCTAATTGCAATTGGGTGAGTTAG
Organism: Candidatus Nanopelagicaceae bacterium; assembly: GCA_947488635.1. Lineage (GTDB taxonomy): Bacteria > Actinomycetota > Actinomycetes > Nanopelagicales > Nanopelagicaceae > Planktophila. Next base: position 3,266 of record CANLAY010000075.1, on the reverse strand, counting down.
ATTTGAAACCCACTTAGGAGTTGTCATGATCGGCAGTCGATGCGTCAAGTGACGCAACATTTCAAAGGATGCCGAACCAGAACCAATAATTATTCCGGCGCGTAGTTCTAATACTGGGACAGCGCCAGATGCTAATTCAGCACCAGTTTGAACGCGAGACGCTAAATGCTGGCTAGATTTTTTATCATTTGCGATTCCGCCCAGATAAACGATTTGTGAAATTCCTGCAGCTTCAGCCGCTTTAGCGAAACCACGAGCCATAACCGCTTCAATGTCATCAAAATTCTTACCCAGATTAATGGAGTGCAATAAATAGAACGCAGTATGAACTCCAGTTAGCGCTGCAATTAAATCGGACTCGGAGTTGGCATTTCCTTCCACAATTTCCACATGGTTAAACCAAGGTTGACCTTTAATTTTCTCTTTATCGCGGACAAAGACCCGTACTTCTAAATCTTCATTCAATAAACTTCGTACCAAGCGACCACCCACATAGCCAGAAGCCCCTGTTACTAGGTACTTGCGGTCTTTGGTCTGCGGTTCCATGAGATAAACAATAGACTTAACCAATTAGTTTTGCAGTTTTGAATTTGGGAAGGAGATCACATGGCTAAGCCTCGCGTAGTTATTTTGGGTGCGGGCTTTGGTGGTTTAACTGCTGCCCGCGAATTAGCTGGCAAAGCAGATGTGACCCTGGTCGATCGCCATAATTTCCAAACTTTTCTGCCTTTGCTCTACCAGGTAGCAACTGCTGGGTTAGCAGCTGACCATGTGGCTTATCCAGTCCGAAGCGCACTTCGCAAAAGTGACATTAAATTTCGCATGGGCTCACCTATAGAAATCGATCACAAGAACCAAGCGATTAAGTTAGATAGCAGCGAAATTCTACATTTTGATCACTTAATTTTTGCCTTAGGTTCAGCAACTGCAGATTTCAATATTCCAGGTGTAAATGAGCACGCACTGGGCATGAAGAGCGTTGCCGATGCGATCAACATTCGAGCCGAAATTATGCGCCGATTTGAAGATCTCTGTCGCTTTGAAGATGACACTGTTCTTTCTCTAACAGTGGTCGGTGGCGGACCAACTGGTGTTGAGATGGCCGGCGCGTTAGCCGAACTTATTTCTGGGCCTCTTAAGAATGACCACAAACATGCGGCAACACACATGAAGATTAATTTGATCGAAGCTGGGCCACGTTTGTTGCCTACATTTTCAGCCAAGTTATCAGCACGTACTAAACAAGATTTAGAAAAAATGGGCGTTCAGGTTTTCTTAAATACTGCCGTCGCAAAAGTTGCACCCCGCAAAATCTCAATCAAAGATGGTGCTGATATCCCATCTGAAGTAACTATTTGGGCTGCCGGCGTGCGCGGTGAGCCAACTGCAGAAGCGCTAAAGCTGCCAATTGTTAAATCAAGAATTGATACCACGCCTACGTTGCAGGTAAATCACTACCCAAACATTTGGGCAATTGGTGACATTGCAGGCTTAACTGATGAAAACGGCAATTTGCTTCCTATGGTTGCACCGGTTGCACTTCAACAAGGTGCCTGGGCTGCAAAACAGATATTAAATCTGAGCAATGGACGCCCTGCGCAAGATTTTAAATACCGCGATAAAGGTTCTATGGCCACTATCGGCCGCCATAAGGCAGTTGTCGAAGTTAAAAATCTTAAACTAACCGGAGTTCCTGCTTGGTTTATCTGGATTTTCCTCCATCTCTTCTATCTCTTAGGTGGTCGCAATAAGGTTGGCACAATTGCAGACTGGACCTGGAACTACTTAACTTTTGATCGCGGAAATCGCCACATTATGGATATTGCGTAATCGATAAACGAAGATGAAATATTTAAACGTCTCCGGTTACCCGCTGTGGAGTTTCGAATGGGCCAATAGCGGTGAACCTGTTCTTCTATTACATGGCGGACTAAGCAATACCGATTCATTCGCTGATGTAATGGTTGCGCCTCTACAGGATTCATTTTATTTATATGCATACGATCGTGCTGGCCATGGCCGTAGTGCAGACCAACCAGGCAGTTTCCACTTCGATTTTCAACGTGATGAAGCAATTGCATTTATTACAGAGGTAATTGAGAAACCAGTTCATTTAGTTGGTTATAGCGATGGTGCAAATATTGCACTAATGGTTGCTATCGCACGGCCCGATCTAGTTAAGTCGATTGTTTCAATTGCGGCTAACTTCAGCGCTGATGGGATTGTTGAGCTGCCGGTATTTGATCCGGCTGGAATCAGCGATGAAGAGCGCGCTGAATACGCTTTGATGTCACCTGATGCGCCAGAAACGCTTGCAATAAAGAATGCCAAAATGCACGAGATTTGGAAAGTCGAACCAAATATAGATATCGCAGAGATCGCGCAGATAAGTGTGCCAACGCTAGTAATGGCTGGCGATGATGATGTTGTTAAACATTCGCATTCAATTGAACTTTATGAAGCTCTGCCACTTGGTCAATTAGCCATTGTTCCAGGAACTTCGCATGGGTTAGTAAAAGAAAAACCTGAAATTGTTACTGCAATGATTAAAAGCTTTTTAAGCGATCAGTCTTACCCAGTAACTCGACAACCAATTCGCCGGACTAACCCTGCTTAACTCTCGATTGGTTCAATCTTGCCGGTTGTTACATTGTAAATTCCGCCACTAACAATCACATTCTTAGGAATTAACGGAAATGCGCGGATGCGCGCGAGATCCTGACTTAGTGCAGCGCGCTGATCAACCACAGTATTAAATTCGAGTGAGCGAGTATCTACGCCATGTTTTTCTTCAATCATTGCATGAATAACTTCTTCATCCTCTTGGGCCATACGACAATCAGTGTGTGGCATAACCAAAATACGATCAACGCCAAGTAGGTAGGTCGCTAAAACCAATGTGCGAAGTACGTCTTGTGTGACGCGAGCTCCAGCATTACGCAAAATTTTGGCATCGCCAGATTTCATGCCAACTACCGAAAGCGGATTAATCCGTGAATCCATGCAGGTAACAATCGCTAAACCACGCGCTGCTCGGCCAGTTAGTTCGCTATATTTAAAACTCTTTGCATAATCTTCATTGGCGCGCCAAAGATCATCAAAGCCAGGTTCAAACTCTGGATTTATTGGTGTGCTCATGGCTCGTAGTCTAACAAGATAGGTAGTTGCTCTCGTTTTATAAACTGGAGCCCCCCGTCAGGATTGAACTGACGACCTACGCATTACAAGTGCGTTGCTCTACCACTGAGCTAGGGAGGCCTTTACTT
>CANLAY010000074.1 GCA_947488635.1 Candidatus Nanopelagicaceae bacterium | reverse complement strand
CATTAACTTTAAGTGGCGAGAGAACTCGGAAACCTCTTGTTGACGGTTCTCTACGCGCTTGCCAGAAGTCATTAACTGCAAGTAATCAATAATTATTAGCTTTAAATCATGGCGCTGTTTTAAGCGACGAGCTTTAGCGCGAATTTCCATCATGGAAAGATTTGGTGAATCATCAATAAAAAGCGGTGCATTAGAAATCTCACCCATACGTCGGGCTAAACGTGACCACTCTTCATCAGAGAGTGCGCCAGAACGAATATTATTTAAACCAACTTTTGCTTCAGCTGACAACATACGCATTGTAATTTCAGAACGCGACATTTCAAGTGAGAAAATGACTGAAGTTTTTCCATCATGAATAGATGCTTGGCGTGCAATATCTAATCCGAGTGTTGATTTACCAACTGCCGGACGCGCAGCTAAAACAATCATGTTTCCTGGATGCAACCCATTTGTTAATTTGTCTAAATCACGGAATCCGGTCATGACGCCTTCGATACCAACACCTTTAGAGATTGCTTCAATCTCATCAAGTGCTTGTGGCAGCAAAGTGCTCAACTGAACATAATCTTCAGAGGTGCGTCGCTCGGTAACTTGGAAAACTTCAACTTGTGCTTGATCTACTGCTTCATCGACATCACCTTCAACGGTGTAGCCAAGTTGCACAATCTTGGTACCAGCTTCAACTAAACGTCGCATGATTGCGCGTTCTCGAACAATCTTTGCGTAGTAACCAGCGTTAGCTGCAGTAGGAACGGATGAAATCAAAGTATGTAAATAAGGAGCACCACCTGCGCGCGCAATGTCGCCACGCTTTGCTAATTCAGCTGAAACAGTAACTGCATCTGCTGGTTCGCCACGACCGTATAAATCAATAATTACATCGTAGATAAGTTCATGTGCTGGACGATAAAAATCGCGTTCACGTAAAATTTCAACAACATCTGCGATCGCATCTTTACTGAGAAGCATTCCGCCAAGCACTGATTGCTCTGCGATTAAATCTTGTGGTGGAGTGCGCTCAAATTCTGGCGCAGAGTTATATGAAGGGTTGTTCTGTTGTCCGCCACGGTTAGGAAGTTCTGCGATGCTCACGCGTGAAACCTCCCATTAGCCACTGACATTTAGGCGCTTATTGATCGCCAGTTTGAGCGTGAATTGCGCTCAGGGAGTAAAGGTATGAGCGTGGCCCGAGTTAAGCGAATACCCCAGCTTGTGGGTGTGGGTAAGTCTGGGGATAAGTCAGTGGATAAGCGTGATTTCCTGTGCACAAAGCGGTGGATGAACTGTGGGTATCTCTCAGTTTTCATTGATTAATCTCTAAAGGTGCAGGTCAGCAGCGTTACATCTACTTACATGCTGTGTATGAAAGTAAATAACTTTTTCTCATTAGTTGAGATGACACTATAAATTTACTTTAGTGCGAGAGGATTCCTCACATGATCGTTGATTACGCCCTCTATCAAAATGGAATTCGTTACACCGAACCATCTAATTTGCCTGAGTTAATTATGAAAGCAAAGACTGAAGGTGGATTTGTTTGGTTGGGGCTAGCTGAACCAACGCAAACTGAATTCGACAAAATTGTTGGTGACTTTAGATTTCATCCCCTTGCTATTGAAGATGCTGTTAATGCTAAACAGCGACCAAAATTTGAAGAGTATCCCGGTGTTCAGTTCTGTGTTCTGAAAACTGTTTTCTATGATGAAGAGAAGAGTTTGATCTCAACTGGTGAAATCTTCTGTTTTATCGGTGAATATTTCATCGTAGTTGTTCGCCATGGTGATGGCGCACCACTTCGTAACACGAGACAGATTTTAGAGAATAACCCAGAGCATTTAGCTAAAGGCCCATACACAGTACTTCATGCTGTTATCGACCATGTGATTGATTGCTACATAGATATCGCAGTTGAACTTGAAATAGATGTCGTTCAGGTTGAAAACAAAGTCTTTAGCGGCAAGCGACAAACCCAGTCACAAGAAATCTATTTTCTAAAACGTGAAATAATTGAATTTAGACATGCCATTGATCCACTTCTTTCGCCATTACAGAAATTAGCAAGCGAGGGAGCGGCGCATGTGCCGCATTCTTTAACACCATTTTTCCGCGATACGCTCGATCATTTATCACGAGCCTCTGATGCTGCAGCCGGTTTAGATTCGTTATTGGTCTCTGCTTTGCAAGCCGATATGGCGCATGTACAAGTGCAACAAAATGCGGATATGCGCAAAATTACTTCTTACGTTGCTTTGGCTTCGGTGCCAACTATGGTCGCTGGAATTTATGGAATGAACTTTGATTTTATGCCAGAATTACGCTGGAAATTTGGTTATCCGCTGGTAGTTGGATCTTTAGTAGTTCTAACTACAATTCTCTATCGCAAATTTAAGAAATCTGGCTGGTTATAGAAAATAAAACGGGCCCGACGCAATTAGCGCCGAGCCCGTCCTAATTTTTATTTATTCAGCTACAACGCTCAAAGTAATTGTGGCAGTTACGTGGTGCTCTAGTGAGACCTTTGCTGAATGGGTACCAATCTTCTTGATGTGGCCAGCCATCTTGATGCTGTGACGATCGATATCGATCGCCACTGCGCTCTTGATTACTGCTGCTACATCTTTATCGGTTACTGAACCGAATAGACGATTTCCGGTACCAACTTTTACCTTGATGGTAAGAGTTGCTGCTTCAAGTGTTGCCTTGATTGAGTTAGCGTGATCGATATCGCGGATCTCGCGCGCTGCACGAGCACGACGAATTCCTTCGATCTGCTTCTCTCCGCCTTGGCTCCAGGTAATCGCGTTTCCGCGTGGAAGCAAGTAGTTGCGGCCAAAGCCATCTTTAACAGTTACAACATCGCCAGCTTGACCAAGCCCAGCAACTTCGCGAGTAAGGATGAGTTTCATATGTTCATCGCTCCTTATCGCGCTGTAGATGTGTAAGGCAGTAGCGCTACTTCACGGCTGTTTTTAACAGCTGTTGCTACTGAACGTTGATGTTGTGTGCATGCACCAGTTACGCGACGTGCGCGAATCTTGCCGCGATCAGAGATGTACTTACGCAAGGTGTTGATGTCCTTGTAATCAATGTAAGTAACTTTGTTCTGGCAGAAGCTGCATGGCTTCTTCTTAAACTTCTTGTTAAGGGCAGCAGCTTTCGCGCCCTTATTCTTAGGCTCTTTTAAAGCCCGGTTATTTCTTGCTCCCATTGTGGTGCTCCTTTTCGAGGGCCCTAGTTCCTTAAAATAGAACTAGGAATGGATGGATAGGTTGGTTTAAAACGGAGGTTCATCGCTAGTGGTGGTTGCCCAGCCGCCAGCAGATGGTGTTGAGGTTGATGCAGCCCAAGGATCATCATTAAAGCTTTCAGCTGCTGGAGCAGAGAATCCACTGTTAGCACCTGCTGCACGTTGTGCACGGGTAACTTTCGCAGTTGCACTACGAAGAGATGGACCTACTTCATCAACTTCTACTTCAAAGACGGTGCGCTTTTCGCCCTCTTTTGTTTCATATGAACGTTGCTTTAGGCGACCCGAAAGAATGACTCGCATACCTTTTGTCAGTGACTCAGCAACATTTTCTGCTGCTTGACGCCAGATCTGACATTGAAGGAAAAGGCTTTCGCCGTCTTTCCATTCGTTGGTTGCTTTATCCAAATAACGAGGAGTTGAAGCAACACGAAACTTTGCTACCGCCGCACCTGATGGTGTGAAACGTAGCTCTGGATCGTCTACTAAGTTGCCGATCATTGTGATTGTTGTATCTCCTGCTGCCATTTTTTCCTTCTCTCGTAGCTACTCGTGGGTGCCGTGCTTTTCTATCTTTAGAAAATTACTCTGGGCGAATTAACTTCGTACGAAGTACTGATTCATTTAGATTTAGCTGACGATCAAGTTCTTTAATCGCTGCTGGTTCGCAGTGCATATCTACAACTGCATAAATTCCTTCAGACTTCTTAAGGATTTCGAATGACATACGGCGCTTGCCCCAAACATCGAGCTTGTCGACTGTGCCGCCGCTGTCTTTGATGATCTTGAGATATGTCTCAAGTGATGGTGTAACTGTTCTTTCTTCTAACTCTGGATCAAGAATGACCATTAGTTCGTAGTGACGCATGCGTTAACCCGACCTCCTCTGGACTAAGACGGCCACGGCATTTCCGTGACAGGAGGGTTAGTGCTCTCATTTACCGCAAATATATTTCAATGGACTGACATAGATCAGCGGACCGAAATATATAAAGAGGTGAAACAAGGAGCTAAGGGTAACTCTTGCCTGCCTCAAAGAGAAAATCGGCCAATTTGCCCTGTGAATCAGGCCTATTTGGGGACCTCAGAGCCAAGGCTCGGCGGACCAAAACCGCTATCAGGGCGACTGTGGCTGCGATGCGCAGCAGGCTGATCAAGGCGTAGCCAGTGACTGGCAACCCAAACCTGGCACCTGTGACAGTTGCTAGGTGTTGCCAGATTGCAACGTGATAAATAACTTCGGACACCTGCCAGATCCAGAACGCAGGCAAATCTCGCTTATCAATAAGTGCAATTAACGCAAGCGGCGCTAACCACAAAACATATTGTGGCGAATAAACCTTGCTCACACAGGTAACGGCGGCAATAACGATAAATGCAATTTGGGCAAGGGAAGGAATGTAGTCGAGTGAGAATACAAAAATTCCAAGCGCTGCAATGCAGGCTAGCAATAACAAAATTGAAAGGTAATTTAGGTTTGCAAGCCCAATACCTAAAGCTGAGAGGGCGTACCAAAGTGATCCCCAGTCAGCAACGCGTTCAATATTTAACTTATAGAAATACCACCAGCCATCTGGTGTTGTAAGCGCTACCGGCAAATTGATCGCTAGCCACGTACCAGTCATGATTGCTAGATATCTAATGGCACCTTTGAGATTCGCATTTCGATAGAAAATATAAATTGCAATTGGAATTAGGAAAATCGGAATAAATTTAGTGGCGATCGAGATTCCGATTGCTAGCGCACTTAAATCATATTGCTTGCGATCAAACCAATAAATCGAAATCATCATTGTTGCAATTGCCCACAGATCCCAATTTATATAAAGCGATGCAATTACAGCGGGTGTGAAGGAAAGTAAATAGCCAAACTGTGGGCGAATTCGCGTAGTGATTAATGCAATGACGATAAATAGAAGTGCAAGTAACGCTGCGTTTAACAAATAGTAAGTAGTTGTAACTTCGGCAAGTTGCGCAGTTAAATACATAACTAAGCCAGTAATTACTGGATACTCAACTGGTTGTTCGCCACTAAATGCCCAAGCACCACTACCGATTGAGCGATTACCTAAAAGGCTTGGTAAATCAGAGTAACAAGCGTG
>CANLAY010000073.1 GCA_947488635.1 Candidatus Nanopelagicaceae bacterium | reverse complement strand
TGCTGGACATGGATTAAATGCAGCAACTGGTGAATATGTAGACATGATCAAAGCTGGCATCATCGATCCAGCTAAGGTGACTCGTTCTGCACTTCAAAATGCAGCATCAATTGCAGCACTCTTCATTACAACTGAAGCAGTGATCACAGATAAGCCAGAGAAGAATCCAGCGCCGGCTCAGCAAGGCGGCGGAGATATGGACTTCTAAAGTAATTAATTAAGCCTGAATAAGCAGTCGCGCCACCCTCGATTACCTTGAGGGTGGCGTTCTGCTTTACTCTTAGCCCATGAGTAAATGGGATGCCCGCGATTTAGCACACGCTGCCGCGATTGAAGATGCCGGTGATGCCAAATTAGTTGGCGACTTTGTCACTGTTGATTTCGATGATGAAGATCGCATCGCAACTTATTTATTCGAAGCGAATTTATCTGGCTACCGCGGATGGCGTTGGGCTGTCACAGTTTCTAAAGTTGATAACAAATCAACTGCAACTCTTTGCGATGTCGTTGTTCTACCTGGCCCTGATGCATTAGTCCCACCAAAATGGATTCCATACCGTGATCGTTTGCAGCCAGGTGATGTTGGCGTTGGCGACATTGTTCCGTCTTCCCTTGATGACACTCGTTTAACAACTGGCATCGCTGCACTGCCTGGCGATGATGAATTAGATCCAGGTTTAGCATTTGAATTAGGTTTAGGTCGCACTCGCGTTCTATCAATTGAAGGTCGAGATCAAGCAGCCAAGCGTTGGCATGATGGCGAGCGTGGGCCAAATTCACCGATGGCACAGATGGCACCTAAGCCTTGTAATTCATGTGGTTTCTTTATTCCAATTGCCGGTTCGATGCGCAGTGCTTTCGGTGCTTGCGCTAATGCGATCTCGCCTGAAGATGGCCGCGTAGTTTCGGCTGCACATGGCTGCGGAGCTCACTCCGAAGCTACTTTCTAAGCGCATAATCACACTTCACGCCCCAAGTTAAGTGCGATAAACTACTCACCTGTCCGCAACCGCGGCTAAACGATTACTAGAGTTAAAAAACTCAAATTTATAAATGTTGAAGGAGACCCCAAATGCCATCAGGCCGCGTTAAATGGTTCAGCCTGGAAAAAGGTTTCGGTTTTATCGCATCCGATGAAGGCGAAGATGTTTATCTTGCAGCTTCATCTCTTCCAGCTGGAGTAACAACTGTTAAGCCAGGTACCAAACTTGAGTTTGGCGTTGCCGATAGTCGTCGTGGCCCACAAGCGCTCTCTGTTGTGATTATTGACGCGCCACCTTCATTAGCTGAAAACAATCGTATTAATCCCGATGATTTAGCGGCGATTATTGAAGATTCGATCAAAATGTTAGACAAAGTCGGAAATGGTTTGCGTCATGGCCGTCGCCCGACTGCTGCTGAAGCAGAGCGTCTAGGTCGCGTACTACGCGGAATTGCTGCGCAACTAGAAGCTTAAATTCCGCTGCGCTTAGCGCGACGAATTGAATATCGCACACCAGTTGCACCAAGTGCTGCACCAAAAACACATGTCCAAATAATTTTGGTATCTGTTCCAATTACTAGAGCAACTATGCCCGCAATAAGCCACGCAATAGTTCCAATAGTCACTAGAATTACCACTGTTCGAACTTTTCGATCTAAATTTTGATCTGACATGAGAGCAGAGTAATGCGTTTTGCAGTCAAGAGCGATGGCAACTGGCGCGCTTTTCGACACCGCAATTACCGAATTCTCTATCCAGCTAATGCAGCTTCTAATATTGGTGGCTGGGTACAACGCCTTGCACAAGATTGGTTAGTTTTAGAATTAACTAATAGTGGGTTCTATTTGGGTTTAGTAACTGCGCTGCAATTCGCCCCAGTCTGGTTTTTTAGTTTGCCTGGTGGGGCCTTAGCTGATCGTTTTAATAAACGTAAAGTCTTAATCTTAACCAACATTGCTGCTGGATTAACTTCGTTAACACTTGGAATACTTGTTGTGACCAATAATGTGCAAATTTGGCATGTTATGGCTTTAGCTTTTGCTCTCGGAGTAGCAGATGCAATCGACAAACCTGTTCGACAAAGTTTTACCTCCGAAATGGTAGGCGTTGTTGACGTACCGAATGCGGTTAGCCTCAATTCAGCGAATTTCAATTTTGGCAGATTAGTTGGCCCAGCCCTATCAGGCTTAATGATCGCCGCTTTTGGAACTGGCCCATCATTCTTAATTAATGCATTCACTTATCTGCTGGTAATTATTGTGATGGCAAATATTCGTGAAGCCGAACTGTTTCGTGAGCCACGAGCAGCTGGGCCAACCACAATTCGTGAAGGCTTTAGATACGTTATGGCCCGCCCCGATTTATTTGTAGTTATGTCGGTCGTTTTCTTTGTGACAACTTTTGGGCTTAACTTTCAATTATTTAATGCCCTAATGGCGACTAAGGTATTTGATAAAGGCGTTACCTCATTCGGGTTAATGGGAACTGTAATTGCGATTGGCTCGCTAAGTGCCGCGCTCTTTTCACCAAGAATTGAGAAGTATCGCTCTACTAAATTTGTGATTGCTAGCTCTATCATTTTTGGAATTTCAATCTTCATAATCGCATTTATGCCAACTTTTCTTACTTATATGATCATGCTTCCAATCGCTGGAGCCGGCGCATTAACAACCTTGATCGCTTCTAATTCAACCGTACAAACAAATTCTGATAGCGCAGTGCGTGGTCGGATATTGGGAATTTATCAATTCGTATTACTTGGGGGAGCACCATTAGTAACTCCAATTCTTGGCCTCTTTTCGGAGGCCTTTGGAATTCGGCGAACTATTGCGCTCTGCGCACTTATTACAATTTTGGCGCCAACTGCTATCTGGTTGAAATTCAAAGACCGTATAGCGGTGCCAGAAGATATTTCGATTGCTGCGGTATTAAAGACCGCTTAAAAGCACCATTCCCACAAGCCCAAAGAGAATTACCAAAGTCACTATCCGGCGGGTCTTGTAGCTCATGACTTAATTATATTCGTATCGTCATGAGATGGAACTTTTACGATGATAGCCATGGCAATTGCGATTAATACCGGAACCATTATGTAAGCACGGCTAATACCTAAGGAATCTCCAAGAACGCCTAGCAAGAAGGGGGCGCCACCAATTGCTAAGCCAGCTGCCAATGAGCTTTTACCTATGGCTAAATCTGGTCGATTATCACTAAGTCCAATTAAACGGATCGAAGCCAATGCGAATTGCATCGAGATACCGAGGCCCATAATTAGTAGCGAGAATAAAGAAAGAATCAAGATGTGCGAGAACCAGAAGATGGCAAAACCGATGAATTGCGCACCAATAATAATCTGTAATTGATGATCTAGTTTGAAGCGCTTTAGAACCGGGCCACCGAACCAACGGCCAATACCCATTCCGGTTCCGAGGGCCACAATGCAGACTGTGCTGATTGCTGCCGTTGAACCAACTCGTTCACGCAATAGGGCAGCTGCCCAGAAGGTAGTTGCGAATTCGCTAGAGATACATGCAACGAAACCGATCCAGGCCCACCAAAATTGTGGCGATAACTTGCCACGTTGTGGACCATCAAGATCTGGCACATGTTCTTCAGCGCCTTTTTCACGGCCCACTAAATACAGAATCAAGGAGAGCGGGGCAGCTAGCAATAAGCCATAACGCCAACTAAGTGAAGTACCAGCCAACGTCCCGACAAATAGAGTTCCAGTCACATAGCCAACCGAACCAATTGAGTTCGATTGTGGCAGTGCAATCGCGGCATCTTCTTTGTAGTGATGTGAAATTCCGGTAACCATATTGTTAATTACAAATGAGGTACCAACGCCACCTAACAGTGTTGCTAATAAAGTTAATTGAACTGGTGGGCAGTAAACAAACATCACGATGCCGAGTGCGAATAAACCAAGACCTAACCAAGCGGCACGACTACGACCAAATCTATGCACAACGCGTGAATTAAGTGCACCAGCAATAATTGATGCGACTCCCATTGCAGTGCCGTGTAATCCAGCTACTGTTAATGAAGTACCTTGATCTTCACGAAGAAGTGGTTGAGCAGGACCGAAACCACCAAGATAGAAATTAACTAGCGCGATTTGTGCCGAGATAGTCCAAAAAACGCGATCGCGCTGAAAAGCCATCTTAAAGAGCTGCTACAACGTAATCGATACAAGCAGTCAATGCTTTAACATCACTTGGATCAATTGCCGGGAACATTCCCACGCGTAATTGGTTCTTACCTAATTTGCGATAAGGCTCGGTATCAACAATGCCATTTGCACGAAGAGCTGCAGCAACTGCCATTGCGTCAATTGATTCATCGAAGTTAATTGTGGCAACAACATTTGAACGCATTGCTGGGTCTGTCACAAATGGAGTTGTGTAAGAAGTCTTTTCGGCCCAGCCATAGATATGAGCGGCTGATTCAGCGCTACGGCCAGCTGCAAAACTTAAGCCACCGTTCTCATTCATCCAATTAATTTGATCTGCCAGCATCATCAAAGTCACGAGGGCTGGAGTGTTGTAAGTCTGATCTAAACGTGAGTTCTCAATTGCAATTCCAAGATCAAAGAAAGCTGGCACCCAACGGCCGCTAGCTTTAATTTTTTCAGCGCGAGCAATTGCAGCAGGACTCATAAGTGCGATCCAGAGACCACCATCGGAAGCAAATGATTTCTGAGGTGCAAAGTAATAAGTATCAAACTCTTTCGCATCAACAGTTAAACCACCGGCAGCACTGGTTGCATCAACTAGAACTAGCGCGCCATCGGTACCAGCTGGGCGAATGATGGGCATCGAAACGCCAGTACTAGTTTCGTTATGTGTTTGGGCATAAACATCAATGCCGGCTTCAGCAACGCTTGCTGGGTGTGTGCCTGGCTCAGATTTAATAACTGTTGGTTCACCAAGAAATGGTGCCTCTTTAGCGGCTGCTGCAAATTTAGATGAGAACTCACCAAAAACTAAGTGTTGTGAGCGTTGCTCGATTAATCCGAAAGTGGCGATATCCCAAAACGCAGTTGATCCACCGTTGCCAAGAACAACTTCATAACCTTCAGGAAGTGCGAATAATGAAGAAAGACCTTCGCGCACATTCTTAACCACGTTCTTGACTGGTTTTTGTCGGTGCGAAGTTCCCAAAATTTTCGTACCGCTTGCAACAAGTGCATCTAGTGCGGCTGGACGAATTTTTGAAGGACCGCAACCAAAACGACCATCAACTGGCTTAATATCTGCAGGTATTTTAATTTCGCTCACCGGCATAGCCTAAGGGTAGTAGCGGTTTAACGCCCAATTATTAGCTGTGGCATCGAACTCATAACGCAATCGATCGTGCAATCTTGAATATCGGCCTTGCCAAAATTCAATGTTCTTAGGCATGACGCGATAGCCACCCCAATA
>CANLAY010000072.1 GCA_947488635.1 Candidatus Nanopelagicaceae bacterium | reverse complement strand
GCTTTTGCAGCAGATGCCACTAAGCCGTGCACGGAGGCAATATTTAGAACGCGACCAGAGCCACGCTTAGCCATCTCGGGCAATAGCAAACGCATCGTGTCAAAGAAGGAGGAAAGATTAATTGCGATGATGTCATTCCACTTACTGCGTGGCATATCAGCAATAGTTGCAGTGTGCTGAATTCCGGCATTATTAACCAAAATATCTACGGTCCCACTGCTAAGAATTTTAGCAATTAAGCTTTCAGTTGCATCGCTATCACGTAGATCTGAAACATGACTTTCTACTTTGCTCGCTCCTGCTGCCATCACGGCGCTTTCTGCCTTAGCAATAGTTTCGGCATCAGCTAAGCCGTGCAGAATGATTGCGGCACCTTCGCTAGCCAGTGAGGTGGCAATACCTAGGCCAATCCCTTGAAATGATCCTGTGATGAATGCGCGCTTACCAGCTAATGAGTTTGCCATTTACTTATCTCCGTAAATCAATTGTGCAACTGCTTCGGCGCCAACTTCAGCCAACAATATGTCGTAATGGTTGGTATCGGCAATGGTGTGGACTTTTAACTTTGGATACTTGGGCAAAACCGCAGCCAGATTGGCCTCTGGATACAAGCCGCCTTCTTCGTTCTGTAAGCCGCGAACTGCCCGAATAAACAAAACATCATCCGCTAACTTCTCAAGGGTCTTTTCAATTAACTTACTTACAAATAAATCTTCACTATCTTCTTCAACCGCTTTGGGATTAGTGCGAGCCTTTAAGTTTGGCGCGGTGCCTTGCAAGTCATATTCCACATACTCATCGAGGACTGCTGACCAACCTTTAACAAATGCAGCTTGTGGTTTCCAGTAGTCACGATAAGCATCGACAGATTCAAAGGTCATCGCCAACCGCGCCATAGCTGGTCCAAGAACGTATGGCATTACTTGGGCCACTGTCATGCCGGGTGGTAGTGGCAGTGGGATTCCCCCATCAACCAGAGTTAACTTCTTAACTAACTCTGGTTCAGTGCCTTGCAGCGCAACGGCCACAAAAGCTCCCATTGAATGACCGATGACATCAATGCTTTCAACACCAATAAATTTAATTACATCAGCCATATCGCGCGCATGATTTTTCATTCCAAAAGGACCTGGCAAAGAATTTGATTCTCCTCGGCCTCTTAGATCTACGGCGTATGGGACATAGCCACGTTCAACCAGTGATTTGGCGAACAGTTGGAATGCTCGGTTAGATGATGTGACACCATGAATAAGCAGTACTGGCAAATGGTTAATAGAAGGTAAATTGTTACCAAATCTATATAAAGCCAACTCGCCGCCCTTTACTGGAACTGCAAATTTTTGCGTTGGAAGGTATCGCTCATTGCTCATAAGTTAACTATAGATAACGAAACGTAATTCTTCTAGGGCCTAGCGAAATTCGGTAAAATTGGGCCAATCGCCTAGACTCGCTTCTATGCAGATCGCCAATCGATCAGCTATTAATTTCTAAAGGAGATTAAATGTTAAAGAAGTCTTCGATCAAGACCGCACTAGTTGCTGCACTTGCAATTGCACTAGTTGCGCCAGTTTCAACAGCGCCAGCTAACGCTGCGACTGAAATCAAGATTGGTGTTATCACCTCTACATCAGGTCCGCTTAAGTCATACGGCGACGCTTATATCGATGGCCTCGAGTGGGGTCTTAAGTACTTCACCAACGGCAAGAACTCAGTCGATGGTCGTAAATTTGTAATTACTAAGAAAGATGATGGCGCTGATCCTGCTTCAGCAACTGCCTCATTTAAAGAAATGGTCGGAAACGGCACAAACATTATTGTTGGTTCAGCTTCATCAGGCGTTGCCTTAACTCTTGCGCCACTAGCTGCACAGAACAAGGTTCTATACATTTCTGGTCCAGCGAAGAACGATGCAATTACTTCAGCAGCAAATAAGTATGTATTCCGTTCAGGTAATACATCACTACAAGATTTCGCACCTCTATCTAGCATTAAGCCAATCAAGAACAAGAAAGTTATTCTCTTCGTTGAAGATAACCCATTTGGTCTAGGTAACATTTTTGCCGCTAAGGCATACCTTGCTTCAAAGGGTGCGCTATTTGAAGAAATCAAAGTTCCAACAACTACTGTTGACTTCACCCCATTTGCTAAGAAGGCAGCTGACGTAAAGGGCGATTACATCTTCATCGCTTGGTCAAATGCTGCAACTTCAGGTGCAATGTTCACCGCTTTGGCTCAACAGAAGGCATACGCAACAGCACGACCAATTACCGGTCTTGCTGGTGTTGCTACTTATGACATCTATGGTTCACTATTTGAAGGCGCTAACGCAATCCTGACAAATAGCTATTTCCCAGGTGTCGTAAAGAGCAAGGCAGCAACTGCTATCGCTGCTGACTTTGCCAAGGCTGGAAAGCCACTTGACCTATTCACATCTACCGGGGTTAACGCCGCACAGATGATTATTCAGGCAGTTAAGGGCAATGCAAATCTAGATGTTGACAAGATGATTACCTCACTTGAAACATTTAATTTTGTTGGTCTAACTGGCTTAAATAAGGTTAACAAGCTAAACCACACCTTGATTCAGTCAATGTTCCTGGTAAAGCTAACTAAAGTTAATGGTCGTTATGTACCATCTCTAGTAAGCACTCTTTACAACGTAACAGTCTGATCTAATTAACAGAATAGAAACTGGCCCTACATTTCGGTGTGGGGCCAGTTTCATTTTTTACATTTTTTCGATAATTTAACGCTCAAGTGATTAGATAAATAAATTGAGAGCAGGTAGATTAGCCAAATGAATTCAGCCTTAACCGTCAGTAATCTTGGCCTAACAATTGGTGGCGCAAAGATTCTTGAGGGCATCACTCTCTCAGTTAATCAAAATGAGACTTTGGGAATTATTGGTCCAAATGGCGCTGGCAAAACTTCGCTCTTTAATCTGCTCTCTGGTTTGCGTGAAGCAACAACCGGAACCATTCACTTAGGTGAAAAGGAGATTACCAACTTAAAGCCACATCAACGAGCACAGGCTGGTATTGCTCGCACTTTCCAAACTTCAAGTATTTTTCCTTTCTTAACTTTGCTAGAAAATGTGCGCATTGCTGCTCAAGTTGCTGATGGTTCTTCGATGAATCTGACTAAAGGTGCTGATAAATACAAGGAAGTTCTCTACCGAGCATCTGCTTGCCTTGAGCAAGTTGGCTTGCTTAATAAAGGCGCTCTCTTTGCTGGCGCTCTTTCACATGGCGATAAGCGTCGCCTAGAAATTGCCATTGTTTTAGCCTCAAAATCAGATGTAGTTCTACTTGATGAGCCAATGGCAGGTATGAGCGTTGAAAACATTCCAGCGCTGGTAGAAATTATTCGCTCGCTAGCAACCGTGCATAAGAAAACCGTGCTGATCGTTGAGCATCATATGGAAGTAATTTTGGGACTGGCAGATCGCATTGCTGTTCTTAACTACGGTGAATTGCTCACGATCGATACTCCACAAAATGTTATGGATAATCCAACTGTGCAGAGCGCCTATTTAGGGGCCGAACTATGAGTTCGCTAGAGGTAAAAGATCTACACGTAACCATAAATGGTTCACATATCCTGCAAGGCGTTAATTTCTTTGTGCCTGAGAATAAAGTTACCGCACTACTTGGCCGCAATGGTGTTGGTAAATCCACCACGTTAAAAGCCATCATGGGCTTAAACCCAGGCACTGGCAGCATAAAATTTGGCGGCACTGAAATCGTTGCGATGCCAACCCACAAGATCGTACAGATGGGTATGGGTTATGTACCTGAAGATCGTGAGATTTTCGCCAGCTTAACTGTTAAAGAAAACCTTTCACTGGCTGCTCGCGATGCCGAGCCAAATTACGATCTGGTTTATTCACTGTTTCCGGAACTTCTGACCCGCACTAGCCAGCGCGCTGGCACTCTCTCTGGTGGCCAGCAGCAAATGGTTGCAATTGCGCGCGCACTTCTAAATCAAAACAAGATCTTGGTAGTCGATGAACCAACTAAAGGTTTAGCGCCAAAGTTAGTAACTGAAGTTGCTAATGCGTTAGCTCATGTCGCAGACCATTCGACCATGTTAATTGTTGAACAGAACCTAGCCCTGGTTAAAGCCATTGCACAGAACATCATTGTGATGGATCAAGGCAAAGTTGTTTTCGAAGGCGGGCCAGAGAATCTGCAAGATGAGACATTTGTTAAATCAATGCTGGGCGTAAGCGGGGGTCATAAGTAAATGAGTACTTTTCTACTTATCCTTCTTACCGGCGTTGGTCTGGGCGCTCTTTATTTCTTGGTTGCCTCAGGACTTTCACTGATTTATGGCCTGATGGGTGTCCTTAACTTCGCCCATGGTGCCTTCTTGACCATTGGTGCATTTACCGGCTTATGGATTTCTACCAAAGTTTTCCCAAATCCAACTACTTGGACTTTCATTGCAGCGATGATTGCTGGCGGTATCGCAGCAGGACTATTCGCACTGCTCATGGAGCAGCTAGTAATTAATCGCCTATATAACCGCCACATAGACCAAGCCCTGGTGACGGTTGGCGTGGGATTAGTTGTTACCGCACTTCTAGCTGGCTGGTTCGGTAGTGATGCCCGCTTATTCCCGACTCCGCTTTGGTTTATGAAAGCGGTAACTATTGGCGAAGCGATAATTCCAATAGATAGATTCGTCTACATCGGAGTCGCAACGATCTTGCTCATTGCCATGCTTAGCATTTTGAGATTCACCCGCATCGGCTTAATTATTCGTGCTGGTGTTGAGAACAGATCAATGGTTTCGGCCCTGGGTATTAATGTGCGATTGGCATTTAGCACTGTCTTCTTTATTGGTGGTTTTGCCGCCGGTGTTGGTGGCGTGCTTATCTCAGTGTTCTCTTATGGGGTATCCCCACAGATGGGCGGATCTTGGCTAATTTACGGCTTTATTGTGGTCGTAGTTGGCGGCATGGGCTCAATTACCGGTAGTGCTATCGCTGCCATGTTAATCGGTGTTACCAACCAATTCGCAAATTACTATCTAACTGGTTTAGGTGACTTTGTAGTTGTCATCATCCTGGCTGCAGTCCTTCTTACCAAACCTTCAGGATTGCTCGGAAAGGTTAACCACTAATTATGTTACGTTGGAAATATTCCCGCCCGTTGCTAATTGCCACGACTGTAATTTTTGCAATCTTGCCATTTGCTGGTGATAACCCACTATCTAAAGCTGGCTTACAGCAGACCATGGCCGTTGCCTTCCTCTATGGCGCCCTAGCGCTAACTTATGACTTACTTTTTGGTTTCACTGGCTTGCTTTCATTCGGCCATGCCCTCTATTTCGCTAGTGGTATTTATGTCACTGCTATTTTGGTCAACGACTTTAAGGTCAACTTATTCCTAGCCATATTTTGTGCAATTATCTTCACTGCGATTTTGGCCGCATTAACTGGTGCTGCGTCATTGCGCACCACTGG
>CANLAY010000071.1 GCA_947488635.1 Candidatus Nanopelagicaceae bacterium | reverse complement strand
TGATCGTCTTGTTAGTACGCCCACAGGGAATACTTGGTAGCAAAGAGGTGCGCCGTGTTTAAGCACATCCAAACTGGCAATGCGCTTAAATCAGTTATTTTCTTCGGGATAATTTTCTACCTAGGAAAAATTCTTGATCCTTACAACCAAGGTCAACTTTCTGTGGTGTTGATGTATTTTGTTGGAATTTTATCAATCACTTTCTTGACCGGACTATCTGGTCAAATTTCACTTGGCCAAGGCGCGCTAATGGCAGTTGGCGGATATACCTGCGCCTTAGTTTTATTGAATTTAGGTTTGAATTACTGGCAATCAATAATTATCGCAGTCCTTGCTTCATTAGTTGCGGGCTGGATTTTAGGAATTACTGCTGCACGTTTATCTGGGCCATATTTAGCTGGTACCACTTTGGTGATCGCACTAGCAATTCCATCTCTAGCAAATCGATTTGAGTCGGTCTTCGGAGGCGATGTCGGGCTTAGTGTGGATTTTGGAAATCCACCAGAATGGTTATCGAGTGCGATAGGTGAGATCGGTTATGAGCAATGGCAATTATTTGCAACCCTGCCTTTTGCTTCGATCGCACTTTACTTAGCGCTAAATTTATTCAAATCGCGTACGGGCCGTAGTTGGCGCGCAGTGCGTGATCATGAAATTGCCGCGTCCCTTACCGGCGTTAATGTGCAGCGAATAAAGATATTTACTTTTGTAGTTGCTTCAGGTTTCGCTGGTTTAGCTGGTGCTATGTATGGCTTGCGGGGAATTGTCGGACCCAGCGTTTATCCGATCTCACTTTCACTTGCGCTATTAACTGGCGCTGTGCTGGGTGGGTTACGCAGTATCGGGGGTGCTTTCATCGGAGCGGTGTTGGTTGTCTTCCTGCCGGATTTAATCGAAGCGATAAGTGGCTCTTGGGAGTTGGCCCCTCAAATCGGTAACTACCTACCTGCCATGGTCGCCAGCATCCTGCTGATTCTGACCGTGGTCTTAAATCCAGCTGGTGTTGCTGGGGCGCTCCACCACCATAAGCCGCGCCGCAAGTAGATTGCTCAAGTAACGCCCGAATAACGATTTCCCATTAGACGAGCCATTTCGTTCGCTTTTCGTTCACTTTTTGTTAACCGTCTGCTACTTTGAGCGTGTTCTGGATCACCTTTGGTCCAGTTTCCGCCCAAGAAGCGCACTTGCTACTTCGCGGTAAATCTAAGTAGAAAGAGTGAACGCAGTGAATATACGTGCATCTCTATCTCGCAAGAAGCTAATCGGCCTAACCGCCGTGCTTATCGCGGGATCAATGACGCTTGCCGAAATTCCGGCAAATGCAGCCGACCCAGGCGTAAGCGCTACCGAAATTGTTCTTGGTATGCAGCTTCCTGAAACAGGCTCAGCTAGTCCTGGATATAACAAAGTTGATGACGCAATGCGCGCTTACTTTGATTATGTAAATTCAAAGGGTGGCATTGGCGGAAAGAAAATTCGCCTCGAAGTTAAAGATGATACCTATAAGGCAGGCTTAACTATTTCTACTGCTTCTTCCCTGATTAATAAGGAAAAAGTTTTTGCTTTCATCGGCAGCATTGGAACCCAGACACACATCGCAGTAATCAAGGACATCAACCGTCGCAAGATTCCTGATGTATTTGTTAACTCTGGCTTCTCAGATTTCTACAAGCCTTCTGTTTACCCAACATCTTTCGCAGCACTCGGTACATATGTGACTGAAGCTAAGATCCTGGGTAAGTATCTAAAAGAGAAGTACCCTGATAAGAAGATTGGTGTTCTATATCAATCTGATGACTTCGGTCGAAACTCACTAGAGGGATTTGCTAAAGCTGGCTTAACTTTTGAAGCTAAGAAGACTTCAGCTGACTTTATCGCCGGTACTCAAGGTTCTCCTGGTCTGGCCAGCCAGATGACTCAATTAAAGGCAAACGGTGTTGAAATTGTAATCATCGCTGCTGTGTCATCTGCTACCGCTGTTGCGTTGCTAACTGCAAGTGCAATTGGTTACAAGCCAGAGAAGTGGGCAGTAATTAGCGTAGGTGCAGATGCAACAACCTTCCAAACTATTGCTGGTTCAAGAGGCGTTCCGGCTGCCTCAAGTGCTGCTCTGCTCACTGGCCTAATCACCGCTTCACATGCTCCAGCTCCTGGAGACACCAGCGATGAATATGTCGCTGCCTTTAAGAAGATCAATGATGACTTCAATAAGGGTGCTGATAAGCGTTTTGATAACAACGTGATGCAAGGTATGAATATTGGCTACATGGCAACCGGTGCTCTTATGGGAACGCTGAATGCTAAGTCAACATTTTCAGCTAAGAACAACAAGACTTGCCAAGCAAATGCCAAGAAGGCAACTTTGACTCGCGTCTGCTTCATTGATTATCTAAATACCAATGGCAGCAAGGTCGAAAGCGCTGCATTCACACCTTTGCAATATTCAACAACCACTCACGAAGCATTTAGTGGTTTCTGGATTGGCGCATACGACGCAGCAACAGTTCTACAACCAATAAGCGGAACTCGCGTTGTCTACTCAACTGATTCTGGAAATGGTCCAGTAACAGTCTCCAACTACAAGCGTCCAGCAATTGCTGCCGATGCTCTACCAAAGAATTAGTAGGTAAAAATGAAAACTATTTCTATGCGCAAGTTAATTGCCGCAATTGGTGCAGCAGCACTTCTATCAACAGCTGCTGTTGCAATCGCACCTAGTGCCTACGCTGCCGCTCCAACTTGTTCAACTGCCTCTGATGGCATTGAAACTTGTAAAGGCACATTAAGTAATGGCGCTGGTTATCTGATTAAAGTTCCAGCAAAGTACAACGGAACTTTCTTCTATTGGAATCACGGAATTCGTTTTACTTACCCACTTCCAGGTGTGATCACAGTTCCTAAGGGCGTTGAAGAATTAACTCCTACGAGCGCAAGCACTGGACTAAATATTGATACCGAAATGTTGCGCGCCGGTTATGGTTTAGCAACATTTGATCGTGTCTCACCCGGTGGCATACGTGGCTGGAATACAGTTGATGGCGTTGAAATGCTAAAGGAACTAATCGATACCGTAAAAGCTAAATACACCGTAGAGAAGGGCGTAGTTTACGGATCTTCTTTAGCTGGTTCGATTCTGACCCCATTTATCGAAAAGTATCCAACTTATGCTGATGCTGTTGGACACATGGCTGACTTAACTCCATCCCCAAGTCAATCCCTTCAGTCACTTTGCGATTACTTCTACATCTTGAGCGTTTTTGCTGACCCGACCATTAAGGGTTGCGCTGCATTTGGCGTTAAAGGTTTAGCGGGTCACTATGCAGCTGCTGCTGAATTTGGCAAAGTTGTTGCGCTCCTAACTGCATGGGGTGGAAACCTTGGTGCACCAGGACTTGAATATCCGGCAGCCCTAAAGGGTTCTGGTATTCCACAACGCTCGGCTCTATTGCTAGCTGGTCTTTTGATTGGTTTGCCAACAAAGAGCGCGCATATGGATGGCATCACAACTAGTGTGGTTATTGCAGAACAAAGCATTAACGCCACTGTGGCAATTCTTGAGAACTCTGGTGAAGCACTTGCAACCGGAACTTTCGCTGGTCAAGCGGTCTCTGAAATTACCGGCCCGGGCTTCTATGACAACACCAAGACCAACTGGTTTAGTTTGTTAGATCCAGCCGATTCTGGTCGCTATAACTTGGGTCTATCAGGTGATGGCGCAATCGATGCAATGCTTGGCGTTTTATCAATGGCGCCACGCGTAACTGGTGATGCTGCAGCTGTTGCTAAGTTCAAGGCGCTCGATCAGAGTAAATTCACAAGCACTAAGCCGGTAGTACTGCTTGCAAATGAAGCAGATCGTCTGGTTTTCTCTGGTAACAGCGCTCTCTATGTAGATAGAGCTCGTGCAATATATGATGCCAAGTTGGCAACGTATGAAGCTGCGCGTGATTCTGCGGCTACTTCGGCAGAACGTGCTGCAGCTACCAAACTAAAGCCAGTTTGGAATGTGGTTTCGCTTTACGCAATGACTCCTGAGACCTACACCAAGTACACAGCCGCTGGCTTGCCAGACTTTACAGCCCCTGCATCTCCTTCAGGTGTTGGACACCAAAGCTTTACCAAGAAGCAGATGATGGCTTGGGTGAAGATCTTGGCTCACGCTGCTAAAACTGGAAAAGTCGGAACTCCCGTGTTCCTACAGCAGTACATCAA
Organism: Candidatus Nanopelagicaceae bacterium; assembly: GCA_947488635.1. Taxonomy (GTDB): domain Bacteria; phylum Actinomycetota; class Actinomycetes; order Nanopelagicales; family Nanopelagicaceae; genus Planktophila. The sequence goes on along the minus strand of CANLAY010000071.1, from coordinate 1,370 downwards.
AACTGCACCGTACTTGAACTCAGATTTGGATTATCGTCCAGCTGATTTGAAGTACAACTGGTAATTAAGCAATCTAACTTAAATCAGAAGTAAAGAAAGAAGGGTCCGGGGTAACTCGGGCCCTTCTTTCTTTTTACTCGGTAAACTTTCTAAGTGATCGCAATTGCAACTCCCGATGAGATGTTTGCCTTAGGGGCAAAGATTGGGGCCTCACTCAAAGCTGGCGATCTAATCCTTTTAAATGGCCCACTTGGCGCTGGTAAAACCCTGTTAACTCAAGGCATTGGTAGCGCTTTAGGAATTGACGGAATAACTTCACCAACCTTTGTTATCTCACGGGTGCATCAGGGTGCATTGCCGCTAATTCATGTCGATGCTTATCGATTATTAATTGATGGCCAAGCCAACCTTTATCTAGATGATCTCGATTTGGATTCAGCGTTACCGCAATCGGTAACAATTGTTGAATGGGGTGGTGCTGAAGCAGCCCGACTTTCGGAAGATCGCCTAGAAATTAATATTGATCGAAGTCAAGAAGTTCGACAGGTCAGCGCTGTTGGCCTTGGTGCACGTTGGGCCGGGTTTACCTTATGAGCATTTTAGCAATTGATACAGCTGCTTCACGAACATCAGTTGTTGTAATTGAAAACGGTAAAGTAGTTTTTAATGATTCTCGTGATGGCGCCATGTCACACGGGCCAGCGTTGCCAGAATTAGTACATTCTGCAATAAAGAGCCGTGAAATCACCGAAGTCTTAGTTGGCATGGGGCCTGGGCCATATACCGGATTGCGAGTTGGAATTACATTTGCACAAACTTTTGCTTGGGCGCGAAATATTCCGGTGCGCGGGTTCTGTTCACTCGATGCAATAGCAGCCCAGGTAAACGAGCAAGATTTCATTGTTTCCATCGATGCGCGGCGCAAAGAAGTTTATTGGGCCAGATATACCAACGGTGTTCGCGTTGAAGGCCCAGCTGTGGACTTACCAGCCGTGGTTGCAGCTCGCGGAATCAAAGTAATTGATTCGTTATTTCCAGATCCGCAATTTTTCACTTCACTTACCGATGAAGTTAGCGAACCAATTTATTTGCGTCGCCCAGATGCAGTTGCTACGGCGGATCGCAAATGATTACTTATCGCCAACCCACAGTGCTCGATGTGCCAGTGCTTACTTCACTAGAGCGAAGCTTGTTTCCAGATTACCCATGGTCACAAGCACAATTCAAAGAAGAGATTGCTGGCCTCGGCGGTACTCGTCAATTTATTTTGGCACTCAAAGACGGCTCAATTATTGGCTATGCCGGAATCATGGTGGTTGCAGCTGGAGTGCCTGCCGACCTGCTTACTATTGCGATTTTGCCTGACTTTA
>CANLAY010000070.1 GCA_947488635.1 Candidatus Nanopelagicaceae bacterium | reverse complement strand
TGGCAATTGCGCCAAAAAACCCTCGTAAGCGCGCGGCTAAAAAGACTCCCAAGGTTAAGGCTGAAGTAAGCCCAGAAACTACCCCGCTTAAACCCAAAACAGAATTTGCCAGCATCGACGCTGCGAGCCCAGAAGAAAAGAAAACCAAACCGGCTAAAAAGGCCGCCGTAATTCCAGTTGCAATCTTTCAAGCAGCCCCTGTAGCCGAGAAAGCTCCAGCGAAAAAGGCACCAGCTAAGAAATCAGCTCCTGCCAAAGCTGCCAAGAGTGATGAACCAGTAGTTGAAGGCATCGCAGCAGGTGATAGCGATTCAGATAGCGAAGATAGTTCACGTGGTCGTCGTCGCCGTCGTGGTGGCCGTGGTCGCCGCAAGCCAGGGGCTGCGAATACTGATGAGAATTCAAGCACTGATGAAAATACCGAAGAGAGCGAAACTGAAGATGATGGCACCGGTACTCGCCGTCGCCGTCGCCGCCGTCGCGCAACCGGAGATGGCGCAGTAGCTGGTGAAGTAGTCGAAGAAGATGGTGTTGTAACAGTTGTAAAGGTGCGCGAAACAAAAGAGCGCCCAACTCGTAACGATCCAAAGCGCAATCGTCGTGAACGAAATGATCGCCCAAGTTCACGTGGCGATCGTGAATACCGTTCAGATTATCGCGAGCCATATCGTCGTCGCGGCACAATCATTACTGATACCGATTTACTAGCTCGTCGCGAGAATGTTGACCGCGAGATGTTAGTTCGCCAGATTGCTGATCGCACCCAGATCGCAGTTATCGAAGATAACGTCATGGTTGAGCACTATGTAAACCGAAATATCAATCTTTCCTACGTTGGAAATATCTATCTTGGTCGCGTGCAAAACGTATTGCCAGGTATGGAAGCTGCCTTCGTTGATATTGGAAAAGGACGTAACGCGGTTCTTTATGCCGGCGAAGTGAACTGGGATGCCGCTGGAATTTCTGATTCCGAGCCACGCAAGATCGAAACAGTTCTAAAGTCTGGTCAACCAGTTCTAGTTCAAGTTACTAAAGATCCAATTGGCCAGAAGGGTGCTCGCTTAACTAGCCAAGTTTCCTTGCCTGGTCGCTATGTGGTCTATGTGCCTGGCGGCGGTATGAGCGGTATTTCTAAGCGCTTGCCGGAGCCAGAACGTAATCGCTTAAAGGCGATCCTAAAGAATTTAATTCCAGAAACTGCTGGCGTAATTGTGCGCACGGCAGCCGAAGGAGTTTCGGAAGAAGATTTAACCAATGATGTCGCCCGCTTAAAAGCACAATGGGAAGATATCTATCAGAAGTCAATCAACCCTAATTTCCATGCACCGGCTGCGATTTATGTTGAACCAGATTTAGCGGTCCGAGTTATCCGCGATATCTTCAATGAAGATTTCCGTAAGTTAACTGTGCAGGGCAGCGGGGCATGGGATGAAATTAATAATTACCTTGGCTTCATCGCACCTGAGCTAGTTTCTAAGATTGAAAAATACACAGGTGTCGGCGATCTATTTGCTGACTTCCGTGTCGAAGAGCAATTAGCAAAAGCATTTGATCGCAAAGTTTATTTGCCTTCAGGTGGTTCGCTAGTTATCGACCGTACCGAAGCAATGATCGTGATCGACGTTAACACCGGTAAATTTATTGGTAAGGGTGGTTCTCTCGAAGAGACCGTTACCAAGAACAACTTAGAAGCAGCTGAAGAAATTGCTCGTCAACTTCGTCTGCGCGACTTAGGCGGAATCATCGTTATCGACTTCATCGATATGATCTTGGAATCTAACCGTGAACAAGTTCTGCGTCGCCTAGTTGAATGCCTTGGTCGCGATCGCACTAAGCATCAAGTTGCTGAAGTAACTTCACTCGGTCTAGTTCAAATGACTCGTAAGCGCGTTGGCCAAGGCCTAATCGAAGCTTTCTCAACAACTTGCGATAGTTGTGCTGGTCGCGGAATCCATATTCATATGGAACCAATCAAAATTAAGGCCACTCCAGTTCCGGTAGCTAAAGAGATCGAAACTGAGTCAGGCATTGACTCAAATACCGATTCAGATACTGAAACTTTTGAAATTGAAGAACCTGCGGTAACCCAAGCCCCAGCCGAGCCTGCTGCCTCAGGACCTCGCAAGAAGCGTCGCCGGGCTGCCAGTTCAGGGATTATTACCCCCGGATCGGCATAATTCGTCAGTTTGACCCAGGGTACGGGCAATCCGTATCCTTAACCCCTGCTCGCGCCCATTGGGTGCGCTGCCTAATTTAGAACTGGAGCTCCACTGTGTATGCAATCGTGAAGGCTGGCGGCCGCCAAGAGAAAGTCGAAGTTGGCGAGACCATTGTTGTCGATCGCATCGATAGTGCGACAGGTACAACCGTGTCATTTGCTGCCGTACTTGTAGTTGACGGTGCGAGCATTACCTCTGATCCAAAAGTTCTAGCCGGCGTAAAAGTAACTGGCGAAGTTCTAGAAGAGCTAAAGGGACCAAAGATTGACATCCTGCGCTACAAGAACAAGACCGGTCACCGCCGTCGTCAAGGTTTCCGCGCACAGTTAACTAAAGTAAAAATTACCGCCATCAACGGCGTGAAGTAAGGGAGCGCAGAAATGGCAAGTAAGAAGGGTGTCTCCTCGACACGTAACGGTCGCGATTCAAATCCACAGTACTTAGGCATCAAGCGTTTTGGTGGCCAACTAGTAAACAGTGGCGAAATTCTTGTTCGTCAACGTGGTACTCACTTTCACCCAGGCAAGAATGTTGGCCGCGGTAAAGATGACACCCTGTTCGCTCTAGCTGCTGGTGCAGTTGAGTTCGGTAAAGCTCGTGGTCGTCGCGTTGTAAACGTGGTTCCTGTAGCTTAATTTTCGGTTCTCATAAAAGAGCGAGCCGCACGTATGCGTGGCTCGCTTTTTTAATTCCATTAATAACATAAGGAGGAGTAATGACAACATTTGTTGATCGGGTAACTCTTTATGCCGCTGCCGGAAAAGGTGGCGATGGTTGCGTTTCAGTTAAACGCGAAAAATTTAAGCCTCTCGGTGGTCCAGATGGCGGTAACGGTGGACGCGGTGGCGATGTAATTCTGGTCGTTGATCCAGATGTAACTACGTTGCTTGATTTCCACCATTCACCACATCGTCGCGCAACTTCTGGGCATCAAGGTTATGGCGATCGTAAAGATGGTGTTTATGGCACTGATTTAATTCTGGGCGTTCCAAATGGCACAGTTATATTTGATGATCGCGGAAATCAGTTAGCTGACTTAGTTGGTACTGGTACTACTTTTATTGCCGCCCAAGGTGGCTTTGGTGGCCTTGGTAACCTCGCACTTTCATCTTCTAAGCGCCGGGCACCAGGTTTCGCGCTCCTTGGCGAACCAGGCGAAGAGCGCACACTTCAGCTTGAACTAAAAAGCGTTGCTGATATCGCACTCGTTGGTTATCCAAGTGCCGGTAAATCTTCACTTATTGCAGCTATTTCTGCGGCTCGTCCAAAGATTGCCGAGTATCCATTTACAACGCTGGTTCCAAATCTTGGCGTAGTTAATGCGGGAGACACGCGTTTCACGGTGGCTGATGTACCAGGTTTAATTCCAGGTGCCAGTCAAGGTAAAGGTTTGGGTCTTGAGTTCTTACGTCACGTTGAACGTTGCGTTGCGCTAGTTCACGTTCTCGATTGCGGCACACTTGAAACAGATCGCAATCCGATTCAGGATCTCGAAGTTATCGAAGCTGAACTTGCCCAATATGGCGGCCTCGAAGATCGCCCACGCATCATTGCGTTAAATAAAATTGATATTCCTGATGGTGCTGCAATGGCCGACATGGTTGCCGATACGTTGCGCGAAAAAGGTTACGAGGTTTATCCGGTATCAGCTGCGAGCCGTGAAGGTCTTACGAATTTAACTTATGCCATGGCGCGATTGATCCAAGCATCACGAGCATCAATGGCAAAAGAAGAGCGCACTCGAATTATCTTGCGCCCAACTGCAGTTGATGATTCTGGTTTCACAGTTAAAGCCAATGAAGATGGTTCATTTACTGTGCGCGGCGCCAAAGTTGTGCGCTGGGTTCGCCAAACAAACTTTAAGAACGCCGAAGCAATTGGTTACTTAGCCGATCGCTTGGCCCAACTTGGCGTTGAAAAAGAACTTTACAAAAAGGGCGCAGTTGCCGGAAGTGAAGTTCGCATTGGCTCTGGTGAAAACGAAGTGGTATTTGATTGGGAGCCAACCATCGAAGCTGGCGCCGAACAGTTGGCTGGCCACTTACATCGCCGTGGCGAAGATTCCCGCCTAGAAACCACGTGGAAACCAGTTAATCGAATCGATGATCTGCTCAGTGAAGATGAAATCGCCAAGCAGTGGGAGTACAACATATCTGACCCACGCAACCCTAAAATTGCTGATGTAGTAGATCTTGAATTAGCTCAATTGGATGGAGATGATGAGTGATGGCCCGAAACTCAATCGCCAGCGCCAAGCGCATTGTCATCAAGATTGGCTCTTCGTCTCTAACCGGTAATGCTGGTTCGGCGCTAGATCCAGCTGCCGTTGAAAAAATTGTGGCAATTGTCGCTGCCGCTAAATCACGCGGTGCCGAAGTTCTAGTGGTTTCTTCCGGTGCGATTGCGGCCGGTTTAGCACCTCTGGGCTTAACTGCTCGTCCTAAAGATCTAGCTACTCAACAAGCTGCAGCTTCAGTTGGCCAGGGGCTATTAATCCATCGCTACACCGAAAGTTTTGCCCAGTACTCAATTACTGCGTCCCAAGTATTAATTACGACTGAAGATATTGTGCGCCGCGTTCATTATCAGAATGTGCAGCGCACGCTGTTTAAGTTACTGCAATTAGGCGTTGTGCCAATTATTAATGAGAACGACTCAGTCGGTACGCAAGAGATTCGCTTTGGCGATAACGATCGACTAGCAGCTCTTGTCGCCTTGTTAATCGATGCTGACTTACTAGTTCTAGTATCAGATATCGATGCTTTATATGACATTGATCCATCACAAGCAGGTGCTAAAGCAATTTCTGAAGTTACTGATTTTGCTGATATCGCAGCTATCGAAGTTGGTGGCGCTGGCTCCGCCGGTGTTGGCAGTGGAGGAATGGTTACCAAGATTGAGGCAGCCCGCATTGCAACTGGTGCCGGTATTTCAATGTTGCTGACCTCGCTTGAACAAGCTGGGCAATCAATTGCTGGCGCCGAACTTGGAACTTATTTCCAAGGCCAAGAGCGCAAAACAACTTCGCGCTTACTTTGGTTAGCGCATGCTTCAACGCCACAAGGAAAGTTAATTCTTGATGCTGGCGCAGTAAAAGCAATTTGCGAACGTGGCACTTCACTCTTACCTGCTGGCGTAACAGCAGTTGAAGGAACCTTCATTGCGGGGGATACCGTTGAATTAGTTGGACCAGATGGCAAAGTAATTGCGCGAGGCCTTGTTGCATTTGATGCAATTGAACTACCAGTAATGCTGGGTCGATCAACTAAAGAACTTGCAGCAGCACTAGGGCCAGAGTATGAGCGCGAATTAGTACATCGCGACGACCTGGTACTTCTGTAGGCTTTAGCTATGAGTGCCACTACAACTGTTGCT
>CANLAY010000069.1 GCA_947488635.1 Candidatus Nanopelagicaceae bacterium | reverse complement strand
TGCGGCCGATGGCAATTATTCTGGGATTGGTTAATGGAATTGCGGCGCTATCCGGGGCGATTTTTATTCTCTTTGCCCAGGAGGTTTTACAAACAACCGTCTTTCTCTTCGCGGTACTTGGTACCGCAGCCGCAGTTGGAGGAATTCTTGGTGGGCTACTTGGCCCTAAGGTTTCTGAGAAAATCGGCAGAGGTCAATCACTGGCTCTGGCGCTATTCACCATGCCATTGATGGCCCTTTTTGTTGGCCTTTCCTCGCTCTGGTATCTGGTTTGGATATTTGTGGCCATAGAGACCTTTACCGCCGTCCTATGGAATGTCGTAACCGTTTCACTGCGCCAGAGTTTGATCCCATCGCACCTCTTAGGCCGCGTAAACAGCGTTTATCGATTCTTTGCCTGGGGCACCATCCCAATAGGCACGCTTCTTGGCGGCACCCTGGTCAGCGTTTTGCAATCAGGCCTAGGCCGTGAGATGGCCTTTAGAACGGTCTATTTCACCGCTTCGGCCTTGGGGTTTGTCCTCTTTCTATATGCAATTCGAGTGCTTACCGAAGTGAGGATTCAAGCGGCTCGGGCCTCAGTTTCTGGCTTATAAATCACCCCTGCGAGGCGCTCAAAGATGAGATTTCCCAGCGAACCCTCGCTCAGATTTTCCAAGGTAAACATTGTATTAATTCAATTCATACGGCAGACTTTCCACACCCAAAGATGGCTGTGACGTATGTCGACTCTTCACATCCATCCTACTTAACCCTCTAGGAGGAAAAATGAAGTTAAACCGTCTCGCGACCGCAGCAATTGCTGTCGCCGCAACGGCAGGTCTTGCTGTCGGATTGCTTAGCCCAGCTAATGCAGCCCCTAAGACCACAGTTTCAATCGTACAAAGTAACGCTTTGACTGGTATCAATCCAGGCGTTTCAAGTCAGAACCTAACATTTAACGTAGATGTTGCTTACCTTTCAGGTATGGGCTTCACCTATTACAACAACAAGGCATCACTGGTTGATAACACAGCCTTTGGTACCTACAAGGTTGTAAGCCAGAAGCCTTACAAGGTTCAGTACACAGTAAACAAGGGCCGTGTTTGGTCAGATGGAACACCTATCAACGGTATCGATCTACTTCTCTCACACGTCACTGCATCTGATGCGTACTCAGCAATTGCCGGTCTCGGTGATCCTGCCGATGCAGATGTGACACCATCATTTGATTCAGGTGGTTACGGCGGACTCTACGAGCAATTCGTAGTCGGTCTACCAATCTTGTCAGCAGACAAGATGTCAGTAACTATTGAATACAGTGCAAAGGTGCCAGATTGGCGTCTACTTTCACCTGGTCCAAACGCAGTTCACGCTATGGTTCTTATGGCCCTAGAAGGAAAGACAAAGCTCGGAACTGCTGCTGAGAACATGGCAGCTAAAGAGCGTTTCTACAAGGTTTTCCAGTCATATGACACAGCCGCACTGAAGAAGATTGGTGCACTCTGGTCAAAGGCTTACAACATCAATAAGATCGATTCATCAACGAATCCTCTTCTTCTTGTTGGTAATGGACCATTTATGATCAAGTCAGCTGTGCCTAATGGCGCAGTAACAATGGTTCGTAACCCTAAGTACAACTCAGGACCTAAGGTCAAAGCGCTAAACACCGTAGTCTTTAAGGTTATCGGCGACGGAACAGCAGCTTCACAGGCACTTAAGAACGGTGAGATCGATGTCTACGCCGGTCAGCCAACTGCAGATGCTGTCGCACAACTTAAGGCAATGGCACCAGCAGTTAAGATCATTGGTGGAGATCAAGCAGTTTATGAGCACCTAGACATTCGTGTCGGACCTGCTTACGGAACTCAAGCTCCATACAACGGTCCATTTGCGGGAATGTCACAGAAGGCAAAGGATCTGCGTACTGCCTTCCTACTTTCATACCCACGTGCAGAGATCATTGAGAAGATCATTAAGCCAATCAACCCAACTTCACAGTTGATGAACTCATTGATGTCCTTTAATGCAGAGCCAAACTATAAGGAGCTTATAGCCAAGTCTGGCGTCTCTAAGTACACAGAAGGTACACAAGCATCACGTACCGCAGCTGCTCTTGCATTGGTTAAGAAGCACTACCCAGATGCTGCTGCTGGAAGCGGATCAGTAAAGATCAAGCTTCTCTTCGGTCAGCCAAGCAACACTCGTCGTGTATCACAGTCACAACTTGCCAAAGCAGAATGGGCAAAGGCAGGCTTTGATGTCGATGTAACTCCAACATCTGGTTGGTCTTCATACCTTGAAGATCCAAAGTACGACGTAGCATTCTTTGCCTGGGTAAAGAGCGCAATTCTGCAGTCCGGAAACGTTGGAACTTATGAGACCCAAGCAAACTATCAGGGTTACTCAAATGCAACCATCGATAAGCTCTACAAGGAGCTAGGCGCAAGCCCACTAACAGCTGCTCAAATTACAGCTAAGTATCTCCAAGTTGACCAGGAGCTAATCAAGGATGCGGTTACGCTTCCGGTATTCCAGCATCCATCAGCTAACGGCGTTACTGCCAAGTTGATGGGCGTCGCGCCATCACCACTCTCTCCAAACCTTATTTGGAACCTGTGGGATTGGTACTTCAAGAACTAACTCTCATGTTGTGAGTTTGTGCTTGTAAATTAGTAAAGAAAGAGTGGTATCTGGAGCAATCTAGATACCACTCTTTCATTAATTTTCAGATAGAGTTCCGAGATTAACAAGAGCTGGGGCTTGAGTTTCTTGCCGTATTTTAGAAGGGCGTGACTGAAAGAGTGTTCGCTTATATTTCAAGGCGCCTTGGTGTTCTCTTCGTTATTCTCTTTGGCTCAAGTTTTATTCTCTATAACCTTGCTGCGATCTCCGGAGATATTCTTGAATCTCTCCGCTTAAGCCGCGAACCAAACGCGCAGCAGCAAATTATTGCGCTGACCCGCGATCTCAATTTAGATGTACCTCCCCCGCTTCGCTATTTCTTGTGGTTGCGCGGAATTCTGGGAGTTTTCATTGGCAGTCCAGACTTTGGTCTAACTCGCACACAGCAACCGGTGATTAACGAAATTCTCCTTGCCCTACCTGCAACCGTTCGACTTGTTACCGCAGCCACCATCATTGCAATTGTCCTTGGAATCACAATCGGTATCGTCACAGCGCTTCGTCAGTATTCACGTTTTGACTACGCTATGACTTTTGTTTCATTTTTACTTTTCTCACTTCCAATTTTCTGGGTTGCTGTGCTCCTAAAAGAGTATCTAGCGATTCAATTTAATAACTTCCTTGGTGACCCCACAATTCCGTTACCGTGGCTGATCGGGCTCAGCGTCGCCAGTGGCATCTTTTGGGCAGCCGTGATTAGTGGAACCCGTGCCAGAGTTTTCCAAATCTTTGGTGGCGTATTTGCACTTAATTTTGCCTTCCTATCGTTCCTAAGCGCTACCAAGTGGTTTGCCAATCCATCGATTGGTCCAATCGGCATTGCGCTCTTATCCGTGGGTGTTGCTTACGGAGTTACTCAGCTCTCGACCGGAATCACAAATAAGGCAGCGCTTAAATCTTCTCTAGCTATGGCAGCGATCGCAGTTGCTCTTTACTACCCAGTTCAATGGCTATTTGCCCAAGATGCTAAGGCCATCATTTATCCATTGATGGTTATTACTCTCTTTGTCGTAGCTGGCGTTGTGCCACTTAAATTTACAAAAATTGATCGCGGTCCAATTATCCGAACCTCCATGATTTCAGCCTTCCTTATGGGGCTGCTGCTTGTGATCAATGAATTGATGCAGACCTGGCAGCCTTATATGGAAACGGATGCGGTCTATTTCCGCCCCATTCCAACGGTCGGTCAAGTAAATGCTCTACTAGAGCCAGGCAATTTCTGGATGAGTCTGCTTGATGCTCTAGTGCATATGTTCTTGCCTACCTTGGCGCTTCTACTAATCTCATTCGCTGGTTATGTGCGTTTCTCTCGCGGAACACTTCTTGAAGTTCTTAATCAAGATTACATGCGTACTGCGCGAGCCAAGGGACTAACCGAACGCACCGTGATCATGCGCCATGCTTTCCGCAACACCATGATTCCGCTGACGACAATTATGGTCGTCGACTTTGTTTCAATTATCGGTGGTGCGATCATTACTGAGCGCATCTTTGGCTGGATCGGTATGGGTACACTCTTTAATCAAGCGATAAACACATATGACCTTAATTTACTAATGGGTGTATTCCTCTTGACTGGTTTCTTGGCAGTTGCTGCAAACCTTGTTGCTGACCTGCTCTACACAGCTTTAGATCCGCGAATTCGCGCCGGCTCAGGAGGTAAGTGATGGCTTTTCGCAAGGATAAGGCCCCTGTTGATTCAGAACTCTCAGGTGAGCAAGCAATCTTTAATAAAGAGACCGAAGGACTAAGTCAAGGTCAAATTGTATTTCGTCGTTTCGTGCGACATAAAGCGGCAATGACTTCTGTCTTTGTGCTTGCCTCTCTTATCACGATGGTGTTTACCGCACTTGAAACAAAGATTGGTCCCTGGACTATTCCCGGCTGGTGGAAGCATGGGTTTGAAGAACTTCTAGATCTACGCACTGAGGGTTGCCCGCCTGGAATTGTGGGTTGTCCAACCATAGATGCCGTTCCATCCTTTATTGATGGAACCGGAATGGGCCTTGGTATGCATCCATTTGGCCAAGACGATATTGGTCATGATTATTTTGCAATGGTAATGCGTGGTGCGCAACGCTCACTTTATGTGGCATTTGTTATTGGCACACTTGCTGGCACTATTGGAATTACAGTTGGTGCGATTTCAGGTTACTTCCGCGGCTGGATTGACTCAGTCTTGATGCGCTTTACCGACTTCATCATCACAATTCCTTCAATCATCATCGGATCCGTTGTTGGTTATCACTTCGGAAACCTAGGTGTGGGCTTCCTCGCCTTCTATCTGGGGCTTTTCGCATGGACCGGACTATCACGCCTAGTACGTGGTGAATTCTTAAAACTACGAGAGCTTGAATTTGTTGATGCCGCTCGAGTTGCTGGTGCGAGCAACCGACGAATTATCTTTAAACACATTCTGCCAAATGCCGTTGGTGTAATTATTGTTTCGATCACTCTTTTGATGTCAGGTGCCATCTTGCTGGAAACTGCGCTCTCTTTCTTGGGCTTCGGCGTTGTCGCACCAGATGTGTCTCTGGGCTCACTAATTAGCCAGTTCCAAGATTCATTTACTACTCGCCCATGGCTATTTTGGTGGCCAGGACTTCTGATTATTACTATCGCTCTTTGCATTAACTTTATTGGCGATGGTCTTCGCGATGCCTTTGATCCACGCCAACGTCGACGTCTGACTAAAAAAGATAAAGAAAATGCCAAAGTTCAGGCACGAAATGCGGCGGCCAATGTCTAACTTACTTATTACTCGCGATCTACTTTCAAAAAACGGTCAGCAGAATCGCAGCGGTGAAAAGAACTACGAGAGTAACCAGTCCGGTTACATTGAAATCAGAACGGTATGTAGCACCGACAGTTTGGGTCTTAGCAAAAGCATCGTGACGAATTCGAGCAAGAGCAACAGCTACGCCAGAGTGGCTGCGCGGAGATTCGCCAGCGCGCATACTGTTGGTATCGGGAATCTGCAGTCCTCTAACCTCAGTAGCGTGAACAGTTCTGCTGTGATATCTGCCTGGGGCTTGAGCCGCCCAC
>CANLAY010000068.1 GCA_947488635.1 Candidatus Nanopelagicaceae bacterium | reverse complement strand
GTGCCAGCGTTTCAGTCAAAGAACGCAACAAGATCGCCGAGCTAGTTGATCAATCAATCGCAGCTGGCGCTAAGGTTGAAACCGGCGGCAAAACCCCCGATGGCGTAGGCGCTTTCTACCCAGCAACCGTGCTCTCAGTGGCTAAAGACAACCCAATTTTGAAGCACGAAATCTTTGGCCCCGTGGCCCCAGTGGTTATCTTTGATACCGATGCCGAAGGAATTGCGCTGGCCAATGACACCGAATTCGGACTAATTAGTTACGTGTTCTCAAGTGACCTAGCCCGCGCACTTCGCACAGCAGAGGCAATGGAATCTGGAATGGTTGCGATCAACAAGGGTGTTATCTCAGACCCTGCCGCACCTTTCGGTGGCGTGAAGCAATCTGGTTTAGGCCGCGAAGGTGGCTTCGATGGAATTCACGAGTTTTTGCAAACTAAATATATTGGCGTGCAGATCTAACTGGTAAAAAGCTGCAGTCGATTATTTTCCTTTACGGATCTCAAGTGCAGTTGCAATTTCAGGAACATCTAATTTTCCAGTAGCTACATCTAAAACAATCCGCTCAGCCGAATCAACATCGTTATAGATATCGTAACCATTTAGCAAACAAAAAGTTCTGGTTGCTGCCCAAGCCAGACGTTTATTTCCGTCTATCAACGGATGGTTACGAGCAATTGAATGCATGAGTGAAGCTGCTTTGAACTCAAAACTTTCGTAGGCATCATTGCCGAAGACCGTGGTTTGAGGTCTTGCCACAGCAACTTCTAATAGGCCCAAATCTCTAACTTTTAGTTTTGGAATTAAGGCTTCAGCAATTTCGAGTAAGTCGTGAATATCGAGGAAGTCGATTGCCATTACTTAGATAAACGATCGAGAAGTTCAGCATCTTCGGTTGCTATTCGACTAATCGCATCCTTTAATCTTTTCTGACGCTTTGAGATGTATTCATCAATGGCCGTTAGTGCAACTTCATGCATCGAAGTTCCCTCATTCTCGGCAACCTTTTTTAATGCAGCACTTTGCTTATCGGACAGTCGTAATGTCATTGCCATGTGTAAATGATACCATAGTGGTATCACATTATCAGAGCCTGTTTAAAGCTTCTTTGAGCCCAACCACTTCTCTGTCGCCTGCATCCATTCAAGCGGCGCTTCCGCCGGTGCCATGTGTGATGCTCCCTTAATGCAGTAATACTGCGAACCTTTAACTCGAGCTTTCATAAAGCGCTGCATAACTGGCGTTGCCTCATCTTGGTCACCATTGATAAAAAACGTCGGCACTTTGATTAGGTGGAGTTCTTTTTCAACTGACCAATCCTTTAACGTGCCGCGCACCGTAAATTCAGTTGGTCCCCACATCGCTTCGTAAACATGCATGCCGAATTTTGGCTTCTGCGCAAAATCAACTAGTTGAGGAATCTGCCTGATATGTCGTTTAGCAAATTCAACATTAGCGGCTAGGTATTCCTTAGCTTTGTATTTCTCTAATTTCTCGTATTTATAAATCGCATTGCGATGCTTTGCTGGCAACTTTGCCACGAGTTTACGAGTCTCGCGAACCCACATACGACTTGATGGCAGTGAGTTAGCAATGATTAAACCCTTTAAACCTTTGGGTTTCTTGATTGCATAATTAAGCGCCAGCATTCCACCCCAAGACGCCCCAGCAAGCAGGTAGCGATCTTGAATCTTTAGGTGCTTAATTAGTCGAGTCAGCTCTTCTTCAAACAATTCAATCGTCCAGAAACTAGCTAGCTTTGCTTTTAGCGCAGTTGATTTACCACAGCCAAGTTGGTCATAGACAATTACCGGGCGACCTGAGGCGTTTAGTAGCTTCGCCATTGTCAGAACTCCACCGTGAGTTCCACCTGGCCCACCATGCATTACAACTATCGGAATCTGCCCATTTCTAAGGTCTCCGATAACGCGAAACCAAGTTCGGCCATGTTTCCAAGTTAAGTATCCGTTGCGATCTTTAGCTGCCATAGGTCAATACTTTACGCAAGGAAGTGAATTGGCACATCTATTTCAGTCGGCAATTTCGGGCAATCTGAGGCAGGCTTTACCCATGGCTTTAGCAGTGATTACCGGCGCAAGCAGAGGTTTGGGTTTTGAAAACGCCAAATCTCTCGCTGCGTTGGGCCATGACCTCGTGATGATTGCCAAGGATTCAAGCCGCCTTTTGCTTGCTCAACAAACTCTGCAAAGCCAATACCCAAATCAAAAGTTTGCAACCTATGCCGTTGATTTAGAAGATATGTCGGCAACACGTAAAACCGTTGAACTGATTGCGCAGCAACAACCAGCCCCTGAAATCATGATTCTGGCTCATGGCGTCATGAGTGAAAAAATGTCAAAGACGTTGAAAACAACTGATGCGGAATGGCGTCGCGTAATGGCAATTAACTTAGATTCCGTTTTCACAATTGTTAATGGCTTGGTACCTGCAATGACTGAAGCCCGAAATGGTCGCATCATTATTTACTCTGCCTGTTTAGGTCGCATGTCTGGCCCCGGAAATGCTGGTGGCCTTGCGCCATATCGAATCAGCAAAGCTGGCGTTAATGCATTTGTGCGAAACTTTGCGCACGAAACTGGGTTAGGTGCGCGTGGAGTTTTAGTTGATGCAGTGTGCCCAAATCATTCCCGCACCGACATGGGTGGCCCTGATGCACCGCGTAGTGCAGAACAAGGCGCAGCAACTGCACTTTGGTTAGCGACTAGAGAATTTAAAGCTGGCGATACCACCGGAGTTCTGTGGGAAGACAACCAGATTGTTCAGTGGTGATTAGTTAAACAACGCCGCCAAATAAGTAATCAGTGACAAATTAATGAATAAACCCAGCTTCTGACTGAGCAAATAGCTCTACCAGTGTCTCTAATTTTTCAGCTTGCGAATTTGGAATAGGTATCTCAATCGCGTGGCTATTCCCTGACTTATCTAGATTAGTAATGCGGCATTCATATGTGTCTGAGTTTATTCGATAAGAAAGATCGTATTCGGTTGTTTTAGTGTGTAAAGAAATCTCTTCTAATAGTTTATTTGCTTGAGACTCGTAGCGAGATTTTTCAGTTATTAGCAAATTTTGAAAAGTGAAAAGGATTTTAGACTCTCTAATGATTTCATCGGGAGTTAATTGAATCTCACCTTCATATGTCATAAAAAGAGTTTATCTCAAGTGCCGCACTTCAAGGGTTCTATTTCTATTGAGTATGTGTCACTAGCAAACTGCCACTTGCCAAGGATAAATGCTTTAGCAAAAGCTTTGCCGAAAAATCTAGTTTCTTCAAAAGTCTTACAGCGCCTCCAGGTATCAAAGTTATCGACTCAGCGCCCGGGATATGTGATTCCCGGAACCTTGGTAACACTTCTTCCAACAAGTTGAGGACCAAATAAGCCGTGTTTGAATATTTCTACGGTAAGAGTCACCCTGCTTTGCGGAACATTGCAGATTGAGGAAGCATTTACTTTCACAGCACGAACTCCGTACCTCAAAAAAACAGACTTTGAAATATGATCATGCGCAATCTGAATTCTGCAGGGTGGTTTTGGATTCTTAGTTGAATTCAAGGCATTTGCTGTACTGGATACAATTCCCAAACAAATGAAAAGTGAAGTAAAAATAATTATTAGATTTCTAAATTTTGTCATGCTCGAGGATCGCAAACTTTATCCAGGGGCCTCGAAAGTTATCCACACATCCCGAAGACGAAGCTCTAAGAGCGGAGGATGAGGGATTTGAACCCTCGATAGGTTGCCCTATACACGCTTTCCAAGCGTGCGCACTCGGCCGCTATGCGAATCCTCCCGCGCAAATTGGGCCCAAACTGAGCGTAAAACCTGGCTCAGACCTAATCAGCAGGTGAACTCTATCGGTAGCAATAACTATGCTTAGACCAGATCCCTCGCGCGACGTTATCGCGTCCGAACTCCCCCAGGGTAGGAATACAGCAAGGGTAGGCGTGCTCTGACGGGTGCGCGAGGGATCCCTTACAAGATTAATTTCTTAGAACTAGAGTTCGGCACCGATGAGTAGGAAGAGCGGAGATCACAAGCGATGTCACTAGCTTTGTATCGCAAGTACCGCCCATCGGTTTTCGCTGATGTCATCGGACAAGAACATGTAACAGTTCCGCTTTCAAACGCACTCTCTGGCGATCGCACACATCACGCATATTTATTTAGCGGACCACGTGGCTGCGGAAAAACTTCTTCCGCGCGAATTATGGCGCGTTCACTTAACTGCGTTGAGGGTCCAACTCCAACACCTTGCGGTGAATGTCAATCTTGTAAAGATTTAGTTGCGAACGGCCCGGGTTCACTTGATGTAATTGAAATTGATGCCGCCACACATGGTTTAGTTGATGATGCTCGCGATCTGCGCGACAAAGCATTCTTCGCACCAGTTCAATCTCGTTACAAGATTTACATCATCGATGAAGCACATCAACTCGGAACAGGTGCTGCGAATGCGCTATTAAAAGTTGTTGAAGAGCCACCTCCCCACGTTATTTTTATCTTTGCTACAACTGAACCTGAAAAGTTAATTTCAACTATTCGTTCTCGTACTCACCATTACCCATTCCGCCTTGTTCCTCCCGGAATTCTCGTTGCGCACCTTGAGAAGATTTGTAATTCCGAAGGTGTAAAAGTCGCTAAAGGGGTATTGCCATTAGTAGTTCGCGCATCAGGTGGTTCAGTTCGTGATGCACTTTCTATTCTTGGCCAGCTTCTAGCTGGTGCTGGCGCTGATGGTGTTTCCTATGAAATCGCTATTCAACTACTTGGTTTCACAGATGGCGCGCTACTAGATGATGCAATCGACGCACTTGCCGCACGTGATGGTGCCTCATTATTTAAAACTGTCGATCGCGTAATCGAATCAGGGCACGATCCACGTCGTTTCACCAGTGATTTCCTCGAGCGCCTGCGCGATTTAATGATCGTCGATGCGTTGCAACAAACTAATGCCAACTCAATTTTGCGCGACTTACCTGAAGATCAGATCGAACGTATGCGCACCCAAGCCAACCAAATTGGTGCGGCCAACCTTTCGCGCGCAGCCGACATTGCTGCCGAAGGCCTCACCCAAATGCGTGGTGCCACTGCCCCACGTTTAATTCTCGAACTCATCTGCGGCCGCATCTTGTTGCCTGGCGCTGATACAACTGAGCGCGGATTGCTCAGCCGCATTGAACGCCTAGAGCGCGCCGACTCCATTTCAATTCCGGTGGCTCAACCTGCAGCTCCCGCACCAGTTGCTAAAACTGAAGCGCCGAAGAAAGTTGAAGTAGCAGAAGTAGTGCAAGAAAAAGCTGCTGAACCAAAACAGACTCCTAAAGTTGAACAAGTAGCAGTGGCAGTTGAAAAGAATTCCACCATAGATGTAACTGGCTTACGCAGAATCTGGCCCGATGTAATTGAAGAAGTAAAGAAGAAGCGTCGCCTTACTTGGTCGCTACTAAGTGCCAGCGCAAACATTATTTCAATGGATGAAAACTCAATTACCATCGGCATTGTTAACCCTGGTGCGCGCGATTCATTCTTGCGTTCTGAGTCCGATGTGATTCTGCGCCAGGCATTTATTGATGTAGTTGGCGTTGATAAGAAGATTGAAGTAATTGTTGATTCTTCAATCGATACCAACACTCCAGCTGCACGTGCTATGCGGGTTGATGAATCACCAACGGACAAAAATCAACTCTCTGGGCCCGAGCTAC
>CANLAY010000067.1 GCA_947488635.1 Candidatus Nanopelagicaceae bacterium | reverse complement strand
GGAGTTTTCTTATCCCAGTAGAAGAACTTGTTCTCCTTTGAACTCTTGCTCTTTTGGCCAGTTAAGAACCAAGGATGTTCATTACTGCAGTGATTCGTTGTTATGTCACCCAGTACTTTGATCTTTGCTTTCTTGGCAGCTTTCATAAATTCAAAGAAAGCCTTATCACCACCTAGCAGTGGATCTATTTTATCGAAGGATGTTGCGTCGTAGCGGTGATTTGATTTCGATGGGAAAAATGGTGTGAAATAAATTCCGTTAGCACCTAGATCGATAACGTGATCTAAATGCGCTGTGATTCCTTCAAAGTCGCCACCAAAAAGCTCGATACCGGTAGCTGGTCCATGACCATGTGGCAGCGCATTCCATTGCATAGGTAACGCCCATTCAGGCGCTGGACGTTCTACACCTTTAGCAAAACGATCTGGGAAAATTTGATAGAAGACTGAACTCTTTAGCCATGTTGTTGTGCGAGGGCGAGCGATAATTCGGAAATCTTCATTGGTGTGAACATCGTGGCCAAATAAACCTGAAGCGTTTAACCATTCATACTTGCCAGCACGCGTGAATAGAAAACGATATTGAACGTCGTAGTTCTTAACCGGAATCTTGGCCGACCACCAAGACTCAACTTCGCCATCGCTCTCTTTCGTCAGCTTAGCCACAGTTGATTCGCTATCCATGTAATAACGAACTAACCCAACATCGAAGGTGTAGGTATTTGGTACGCGTACTCGAAGCGTTACCTCTGAACCTATTTTTGGCGCATCGGAACTTACGTAAAGTTCGCTGCCGTCATGGTGAGGTTTTAGATGGGCATCGTTGAAGGTCATTTCTTCCCCTTGTATTTCGCGGTACCTGGCAGGTTGAGCCTAAAAGTACCTGTTTGCCAGCGCTTTTTTCCTCTTAAAAAGGTGCGCTGGTCAGGCTCTAATTGTGACTGTATGACCGCCATGTAACAGCGTTTAATTACAACGATTTCGATACAAATCCCGTTATGGCTAGAACCGCCGATTAACGGCTTATAAACTCTGGCCAATCCCTAACGGGTTTGATCATCCCTCTAAAAAGTTAGAAAGGCAAACAATGATTCTACGTAAGCGTAGCCTTGCAACTGCAGCAGTTCTTGCTGTAGCAGTTTCAGGTGCAATTGTTGCTCCTTCAAACGCAGCAGTAACAGCCGCCAACACAGTAACAATTTGGGTAGGCGTTGCAGATGCAACTAAGGACCAACAGACTCCAATTATTAAGACTTGGGCAAAGACCCAAGGCATCAATATAAACGTGGTTTACAACAAGGGCCGTGCAGATTTCATTAAGGCTGTTCCAGAAGGAAAAGGCCCAGACCTAATGGTTGGCGCACACGACTGGACAGGTCAGCTTGTTTCTTCAGGAACAGTTGCACCAATCGTGGTTGGTTCACTAAATACTAAGTTCTCTAAGGAAATGAAGTCAGGTTTCACTGTTGGTGGCAAGCTTTACGGAATGCCTATCTACACTGAAAACATCGCACTTGTTTACAACAAGAGCATTGCAAAGAATCCAAAGGGCATGACATGGGAGCAACTACTTGCTTCAACACGTGGCGTAACTCTTCCGTTCACACGCGGTGGAACTGGTAATGACCCATATCACTTGTCAGCAATTGCAACTTCATTCGGTATCTCAATGTTCACACGTAACTCAAGTGGTTGGTCAACAACTGTTGGTTACACAGGTTCAGCTGCTGATAAGTATGCTGCTTGGTTAGCAACAAACGGACCTAAGTTCGTTGACGGTGGCTGGGATCAAATGGTTTGTAATATCCAAAACGGTGGATACGGCATCACCGGTCCATGGATTATGGGATCACTTAAGTCAAAGTCTTCAACCAGCCTCAACATGCCTGACGGCACAAAGCAGGCATGCACAGGAGCAGCTATGACAGCTGATGAAATTGGCGTTGCTAGTTTCCCATCAGCTGGTGGCAAGACTCCTCACCAATTCTCAGGTCAATACGGATACTGGCAGTCAGTAAAGGTTGCTGGCGCAAAGAACGCTGTTAACGTAGGAAAGGTTCTACGTTTCGTAGGTTCAGCCGGCTTCCAAGGTGAGTTCGCAAACATCAAGGGTGCAGAGCGCATTCCTGCAAACGCTGACGCACTTGCCAAGCTAGATGATAAGCAACTTGCTGCATTCGGTGCTGCTGGTCAAAATGCATATCCAATGCCTTCATACGCATTCATGGATAGCGTTTGGTCAAAGATTGGTGCAGCTGAAAAGGCCCTTGCTGAAGGAAAGGTTGCCGCAGGCGACGTTTCTGGATACATGGATAAGGCAATGAAGGCTCTTCAGAGCACAATTGACGGTGCCTAATTAGCTTCAATTCACTAGAGATAGTGGGTTAGGGGTTCGAGGCCAGAAATGGTTTCGAACCCCTAACTTTTCTAGTAAAAAAGTTTTAGTATTCAGATTAAATAGTTTTAAAGATTCCAGCAATAATTCAAAGGAGCAATCTGCCCATGAGAACGCGAAATAAGAATTTCGAACTTCACTCTGGCGGTACTCCGAGTTTGCGTGGCACGTTAGCCAAAATCTTTATTCTCGGCATAGTTGATGCCGGTGTTGGTTTTGTTTTAATGATCTTGATTGGCAAAGAAAAATATGGATTAGCAATATTCTTTGGCATAGTTACGATAGTTGTTAACTGGATTTATTTACGCCGTGGCGGACTTCCAGCCAAGTATTTAGCACCTGGCGTTCTCTTATTGCTCGCATTCCAAGTTTATGTGGTTATTTTCAGTGGATACATTTCATTTACTAACTACGGTGATGCGCATAATGGAAATTACGCAGAAGCGCTAGATGCAATTCAGCAGTCGGCAGTTGAGCCAATTGAAGGCGCATCCGAGTACGAAATTAAAGTTGTTCGTTCAGATGATGGCGCCGTGCAATTCCTCGCATTTGATTTGGCCACTAACAAGATATTTATGGGTGGTGAGAATTATTCAAAGCATCCTTGGCGTGAACAAACAGCAGCCGATGGACTAGTCACCGATGATTCTGGCTACCCGACCGCACTCGATGGGGTTACCTTTTTAACGGATGAAGAAATTACTGAAGTCGATCCTGGAGTTACTACGCTAAAGATTCCACTTGGGCCAGATCTAAAAAAGGATGGCTTTATAGCGACAGCTGATGCATTCTTTGCTCAGCAAAATCGTTTCTCTTTCACATACGATGAGAAAACACGCGTGATGACGCGAGTGAGTGACAACAAAGAATTTATTGCAGACGAAACTGTCGGCTACTTCAAAAGTGCTGAAGATGGCGAACTTCTAAGCGGTATTGGCTGGCAAGTTAGAGTTGGTTGGAGTAATTATCAGAAGATTTTTACCGACAAAAACCTGCGTGGCCCACTTGGCGGAATCTTAATCTGGACTTTCTTTTTCGCTTTTGCCTCTGTTTTCTCAACATTCGTAGCAGGACTTGCTCTCGCTCTTACGTTCAATGACCAGCGAATCCGAGGACTGCGAATTTATCGAGCTATTTTCATCTTGCCATACGCGTTCCCGGCTTTCTTGTCGGCATACGTTTGGCGAGGATTGCTAAATACTGAAAATGGTTTTATTAATAACACGATCTTGGGCTTCATGGGCGATAATAAGATTCAATGGTTTGAGCAACAAGGTGCTGCGCGAGCGGCAGTCCTACTTGTTAACTTATGGCTCGGCTTCCCATATATGTTCTTAATCTGTACTGGCGCTCTGCAAGCAATTCCAAATGATTTAACGGAGGCGGCAAGTATCGATGGTGCTTCACCTTGGAAGATTGTTAAATTCATTAAATTGCCACTGCTCTTGGTATCGCTAGCTCCACTCTTGATTGCATCGTTTGCATACAACTTCAATAACTTTGGCGCAATCTATTTGCTTACGGGTGGTGGACCATTCTTGGACCCAACCCTTAAGGTTGAAGCAGGTGCCACTGATATCTTGATTACTTTTGTATATCGAATTGCCTTTAGCCGTTCAGTCGGCGCTGACTACGGTCTGGCAAGTGCGTTTTCAGTACTGATCTTCTTGATTATCGGGTCGATTTCATACTTTAGCTTTAAACGTACACGCGGACTTGAGGAGCGGGCACAATGACTACCATCATTTTAAAGCACGACAAAGCAAAACGTGGCGGGGCTCTTCGCTGGTTCATGCAAGTTGGTTGGAAACACCTTGTTGGTCTCTTTGTAATTGCTTTCTCTACTTTCCCGCTACTTTATATTCTCTCTACATCTTTAACTGAGACGGGAAACATTGAGAACTATGTGCTTTTTCGTCAGTTTTACTTAGGTAACTACACCGATTTATTGAAATCTCCAGATTACCCATTTGTGATTTGGATGAAAAACACACTAATTCTTGCTGGTGTTACAGCTGTGCTCAGCGTATTTATAAGCGCGTTGGCAGCATTTGCATTCTCTCGCTTACGATTTAAAGGCCGACGAGCTGGTTTATTGTCACTTATTGCAGTTCAGATGTTCCCATCAATTCTGGGCTTGGTCGCTGTTTATGGAATCTTGAGCAAAATAACTGACTATGTTCCGGCAATTGGACTCGGAACTAAAACTGGCTTGATATTAGTTTATCTTGGTGGCTCTCTTGGCGGTGGAACTTACTTAATGTACGGCTTCTTTAATACGATTCCTAAGGAACTCGATGAAGCTGCCAAAATTGATGGTGCCACACATACTCAAATCTTCTTCAAGATTATCTTGCGACTTGTTGCCCCAGTACTCGCAGTTATGGCACTGCTTTCATTCATCGGAACTTTCGGTGATTATGTTCTGGCTTCAATTGTTTTTAATACAAATGAGCAATACACAGTTGCCGTTGGCTTGCAGTTACTTCTGGCAGATCCATGGACCAAGAACTGGGCCATGTTTGCAGCAGGTGCAGTAATGGCTTCAACACCAATCGTGATTCTCTTTGTATCACTACAGAAATACATCACCAACGGCCTTACTGGCGGGGCAGTAAAGGGTTAAGCCTGTAACCAAACTGTGGTTTCACCCGGCACTTGATTATCAGCTAGCGGCCTGCTGCTTAGTAAAACCTTGCCTTTCGGGAGTTTTACTGGTGATTTACCGAAGTTAGTAAATGATTGCCAACCATTTGGGCGAGCAAAGTGCAATGCATTGCGATTCCAGTTGAAGATAAATTTAATTTCCTCATAACACTGCAGGCCTTTGCGCATTGCAATCGCTTTGCGGTAGAGATTAAGGACTGAATTAGCGTCTGCCTCATTTGCTTCAACTGAATACTTCCCAAAATCAGCTGGCATTGGTAGATGTGAACCACCAGAGCCGAAACCAAATGAAGTGCCAGATGTAGTCCAAGGCAATGGAATACGGCAGCCATCGCGGCTGCGTGCTTTGCCTGGATTTCTAAACCACTGTGGATCTTGCATCGCCTCGCGTGGGGTATCGGCTACTTCGAATAAGCCGAGCTCTTCACCCTGATAAAGATAGGTAGAACCAGGAAGAGCCAGAATCAGCATCGTTGAAGCACGAGCACGATCGATACCCTGCTTAGTATCAAGGGGTGCAGATTTTCCTTCAGAGATGTACCACTTAACTAGATCAGTTTTATCTGGTAATCCGTAACGAGTTGGGTGGCGTACCACGTCGTGATTAGAAAGTACCCAGGTGTTTGAAGAGCCAGATTTCTCTGCGCGCTTCATACTGTTGCTAATTAAGTGCTTAAAGCGTTTGGTATTCCAATCAGCATGCAGCAAATCAAAGTTAAATGCTTGACCTAGTGTTTCTTCGCTGGCATAGGCACCAAGTCGGTGTGCTGGCGCGCCTGCTT
>CANLAY010000066.1 GCA_947488635.1 Candidatus Nanopelagicaceae bacterium | reverse complement strand
TGTTGTGGGTATCGATATCAATGCCACTCATCACAAGTCCGCAACTGAAGGCATTGTGACCGGCGTTGCAACTGCGATTACTTTAGGCAAAACTCTCTGCGTCTGGGAGATAGTAATTACAAATGAAGCGGGCGAGCGCACATGTACTGCGCGAATTACTTGTTTAATTCTAGCTAAGCGCGACTAATAACTTTAAAAGTAAAGATTAAAAGTTATTAGTGAGCGCCAGTACCGAGGTATGCCTCGCGCACTGCTGGATCATTAAGTAGATCAGAAGCTTTAGCTTCTTTAACAATATTTCCAGTTTCCAAAATATAAGCACGGTGTGCGCGTTGTAGCGCTTGCTGCGCATTCTGCTCAACCAACAAGATGGTTACGCCGGTCTTATTAATTTCAGTAATGATGCGGAAGATATTGGCGATCATCTGTGGAGCCAGACCCATTGAAGGCTCATCAAGGAGCAATACCTTTGGACGAGTCATTAGCGCGCGACCAATTGCGAGCATCTGCTGTTCGCCGCCTGAAAGAGTTCCGCCAGCTTGGCTAACGCGCTCTTTCAAACGTGGGAATAAGTGATAAACCTTTTCGAGATCTTCTTGCATTTCAGCCTTGCGATTCTTGCGGTGGAACTTACCCATCTCAAGATTTTCTAGAACTGTCATGCCTGGGAAAATTCCGCGGCCTTCAGGAGCTTGTGAGATACCTAGATCTACGCGCTCGTGCGCAGGGACCTTAGAAATATCTTTGCCATCGAAGATGATCTGACCAGTTGTAACTGGGCGCAGACCAGAGATCGTCTTTAGCATCGTGGTCTTACCAGCACCGTTAGCGCCGATCAAAGTAACGATTTCGCCTTCATTTACGACAACTGAAACACCTTTAATTGCTTCAATCTTGCCGTAGTGAACGTGCAGATCTTTAATTTCAAGACGCATCTGCTGGTACTCCTAAATAAGCTTCGATAACACGTGGATCCTTTTGCACAACAGATGGAATATCGTCGGCAATCTTGGTTCCGAAATCTAGAACAACTACGCGATCAGAGATACCCATGATCAGCGACATATCGTGCTCGATTAGAAGAACTGTGTAGCCCGCATCGCGGACACGTTTAATCGTTGCTGCAAGTTCCACTTTTTCAGCTGGGTTAAATCCGGCCGCTGGCTCATCTAGCAGCACCAACTTAGGACCGGTTCCGAGTGCGCGAGCAATCTCTAGACGACGCTGAACACCATATGGCAAATTCTTAGCCAAGCGATCTGAATATTCATCGATACCAATAAAGCGCAGAATTTCCATGGCGCGTTCGCGGTTTTCAGTTTCTTCGCGACGAGCACGTGGGAAACCAAATAGTGCTCCAACTAACCCACTCTTCTTATGCACATCAGTTGCAGTGATGACATTTTCAAGTGCGGTCATATCGCCCCAGAGGCGAATGTTCTGGAATGTGCGAGCAACACCAAGAGCAGTAACTTGATAACGCTTTTGATTACCCAGTGAAATACCATCAAAATCAACAATGCCACTTGTCTGCTTGTAAACACCAGTGATTACGTTAAAGACTGTGGTCTTTCCGGCGCCGTTGGGACCGATGAGGGCCAAGATCTCGCCCTCTTTAACTTCCAGGTTTACGCCATTTAGCGCTGTTACGCCACCAAACTTCATGGTGACGTTATCGAGCTTTAATAAAGTTTTTCTGGTGCTAGCCATTACGCGTTCGCCTCTCTCTTAACGATGGCTTTCTCGCGCTTCTTGCGAGGCAATAGGCCATCTGGGCGGAAGTTCATTACGATAACTAGAACTAAACCGAATACTAGAAGACGGGCATCGGAGATAAATCGGATTCGATCCGGCAAGTAGCCAAGGATGGTCGCACCAATTACTACGCCCCAGATATTTCCGATGCCACCAAATACCACGCAAGCCAGAATCAGAATTGAAACGTTTAAGGTAAACATTTCAGGTGCGATGTAAAGATTCTTTGATGCATAGAGAACGCCTGCTGCGCCACCAACGGCTGCGCCTAAGGTAAATGACCAAATCTTGTATTTCAGCGTATGCACACCCATAAGTTCGGCAGCATCTTCGTCTTGGCGAATTGCCTCCCAAGCACGACCAGGGCGACGCACTGTTAGGCGGCGAATCATCCAGATTGTTAGCAGGATCATTGCCATAACCACCCAGAAAAATACTTTTTGGTTTTCAAGTTCAAACTTTAAAGGACCAATATTTGGTGGCATTGGCACATTTGCAATTCCATTAGGTCCTTTTGACCAAGATGAGTTCAGCAAGACTAAGCGCACAATCTCGCCAAATCCTAGAGTCACGATCGCTAAGTAATCACCGCGCAGACGAAGTGTTGGAATTCCAAGTAGAACGCCTGCGATCATCGAAAGTGCGATACCGATCGGCATAACTTCCCAGGTATTTAACTTAGTTGTCGTTCCGAGAATCGCCATTGTGTAGGCACCAATTGCAAAGAATGCAACATAGCCAAGATCAAGCATGCCTGACTTGCCAACCACAATATTTAGTCCAAGTGACATGAGCACGAACATGCCAACTGGGTAAACCAGAACTGCGTCATAAGAAGCAATCGGTGTGGCTAGAAAGCTTGCACCCATGAATGGCAAGAGAGCAACAAATCCAATAGAAATTAGGGCAATCGCCACTCGCTTAGGACGGCTAGCGTTCTCCCAAAGATTGGCGCCGAAGTCGCGCAGATTCCAGTAATTACGTATTTTCATAATTATGCCCTCGTCGTCTGAACAGCTTCGCCAAACAAACCGTTTGGCTTAAACAGGAGAACCAATACAAGTACGATAAAGACGGTTACTGCTTTCCATTGCGTACCAAGGACGGCGGAGGCATAAACCTCAAGCAAACCAAGGAATAGCCCACCGTAAAAAGCGCCTCTAATGTTGCCGATTCCACCAAGTACAGCTGCGGTAAATGCTGCCATACCCATTGTGAAACCAATATTAAATTTAGTGTATTCAAATACTGTGATGTAGAAGAATGCCGCGGCACCTGTTGCTAGACCACCAACTAAGAAGGTGGTTGTAATAACTCGGTTTAGGTTTACGCCCATCAACTTAGCGGCGTCTTCATTCATAGAAACCGCACGGATGGCTTTACCCATACGAGATAACTTTACGAATCGCTCTAGCAAGAAGTAGATACCTGCTGCTGCAAAAATTGTCACAATAGTATCGAGGCGAAGGTTTGCGCCCCATACTTCGCCTAAAATTATTTTCTCAAGCACACGTGGTGAACCAACTGGGCGAGAATCTGTCAGTAAGCGCATTAGCTCTGAAAGCACGATTGAAATTCCGATTGCAGAAATCAAAGTTGCTAAACGGTTGGTGCCCTTTGCACGCAAACGACGGTATGCAACATATTCCACAAAGACTGCAGTTAGTCCAGCAACTGCCATTGACATTAAGAGTTGGCTGATTAGAACTAGTGCCAACTTGGGGCCAGTGGCAGGGGCCGATGTTTGGGTGTAACCAAAGATGTCTCGCGAGGTAATGATCGTTCCGAATGTTCCCCACATGAAGATTTCGGAGTTCGCAAAGTTGATCATGCGAAGCACGCCGTAAACCATAGTGTAACCAAGGGAGACCAATACATAGATGAAGCCCAAGGCAACTCCGGCTATGGTCAAAGACCAGAATTGGTCAATTAGTACTTCAAACATTTATCTCCTCTTACCCGCAAAACCGCGTTGGGCAAAGATAGTCGAAAAATCAAAGAAATGGGTGCTCTACCCCTCTTATCGAGAGATAGAGCACCCACTTACTTATATGGCTTAGTTAATTACTTAATGATACCTGTGTTAACAAGTACGCCATTCTTAGTGGTGAAACCAGCAAAGAGTCCGTATGAAATGTCGCCATTTGCAGAGAACTTGATGGTGTTACCAGTGATGCTCTTTCCGTTGTAGGCCTTAACCCAAGCAAGCATCTTCGCGCGGGTTGTGTTGCCCTTTGCGATACCTTGAAGAAGGATGTTTGCTGCATCTAGTGATTCAACTGAATACACACCTGATGAAACGCCCATTGACTTCTTGTAATCTGCTTCAAGCTTTGTGCTTACGCCAGCTAGGCCGCCTACACCAGTAACACGTGAACCTTCAGCTGAAGCGCCCGCAAGCTTTGGGAACTCCTGATTGAAGACTCCGTCGCCACCAGCGAAGATCGCTGTTGAACCTGAGTCACGTAGTTGCTTGATGAATACAGCTGCTTGGCTGTAGTAACCGGTGTAGATAACAACGGTTGCACCTGAAGTCTTAATCTTTGCGATTGTTGGTGAGAAGTCAGTTGTTGTATTTGGAACTGAGTCAGTACCAACAACAGTTGCTCCCGCAACCTTCTTAAGACCGCCTGTTACGTAACCAGCTAGTGGCACAGCGTATGAAGATTGGTCATCAAAGATAAAAACCTTTGCGTTTGAAATACCAGCTGTTGCGTACTTAGCTAGTGCTGGACCCTGTAGATCGTCCTTACCAACTACGCGGTGGAATACTGGACCACCGAAGTCAGGTGAAGCTGAATCTGTTAGAGATACGCGAGTTGCTGATGGAGAGATCATTACTAATCCGCCAGCCTTGTAGAATGGTAGTGATGCGATTGTTGCGCCTGAGTATGCAGCTCCAACTAGGCCAAGGATTGCCTTGTTCTTGCCAATTCCTGGAGCAACTGTTCCAGCTACTGCTGGGTCGCCTTGATCGTCAACTGAAACTAGCTTTACGTTGTAAGTTGCTTTATTCTTTGCATTGAAAAGCTTGATTGCATACTTAACTGCATTCTGCTCGTCAGTACCAGTTGATGCTTCGCCACCAGATAGTGGACCCTGGTATGCAATATAAACAGTCTTTGGTGCTGCGTTTGCTGATGTCTGTGCTGCTGCAACTCCGAATACGAGTGCTGCTGCTGAAACAACGGCAAGTGAACGCTGGATCTTCTTGTTCATTTATTGCCTTTCCTGTTCTTGTGTCCCGGGACAGGGAGGGGTTGAGCGTAACCGCAGGGGTGATGTTAGGACAAGCCCAGATGGCCACAATCTTGATATTTACACGCTTGTTAAATTACATCTGTGTAACTTTTTCCTCGATCTTGCCCTTTGTCTCAGATCTAATTGCGAGGCCCTTGCACCTTACTTATCTGGAACGGCTGATGGCGAAATTACCGCTTCAGCAACCTCTTTCATGGTGATTCGACGATCCATGGCAGCTCGTTGAATCCAAGAAAATGCCTCGGGCTCAGTGAGATTTAGCGCCTTCATCAAAATACCTTTAGCGCGATCAATAACTTTGCGAGTCTCTAGCCGATCATGAAGATCTGCTACTTCATCTGCAAGTGAGCGCATTTGAGAATGACGACTAATCGCAATTTCAATTGCCGGAACTAAATCAGAGATTGAAAATGGTTTAACGACATATGCCATAACGCCAGCATCACGTGCGCGATCAACGAGCTCTCGTTGACTAAATGCTGTCAACATCAGAACTGGTGCGATTGCGATAATTTTTTCGGCAGCAGAAATTCCATCGAGCACTGGCATCTGTACATCAAGAATTGCTAGATCAGGCTTATGTTCATTAGCTAGCGCAATTGCTTCTTCGCCATTAGTAGCTTGGGCAATAACTTCATAACCAGCTTCAGTCAGCATTTCAACTAGATCCATACGAATCAAAGTTTCATCCTCTGCGACCAAAATGCGAGTGGCAGGTGAAGTAGAGCTCTTGCTACCGCTCTGTGAATTCATGTGCCTCGAGTCGGATTCGAACCGACACTATGCAGTGTTTGAGACTGCCCTCTCTACCGTTGGAGTACCGAGGCTAGAACGGCAATTGTAGCGGTAAGAAAATTGGCTACGAAACGCAGCTAGCGATACGCAGGCGCAGCGCCAGAGATCGCATCACCAATTCGGTGCACGCGCATCGCATTGGTTG
>CANLAY010000065.1 GCA_947488635.1 Candidatus Nanopelagicaceae bacterium | reverse complement strand
CTAGGTGAACGCCACGATCCTGGAACAACTTAGCCATGATGCGGTGCGTGATTGTTGCGCCAACTTGGCTCTTGATGTCATCGCCAACAATTGGAAGACCGGCATCTTCGAATTTCTTTGCCCACACTGGGTCTGAAGCGATGAAGACAGGAAGTGCGTTTACGAATGCGCAACCAGCATCAATAGCACATTGTGCGTAATACTTAGCAGCTGTTTCAGATCCCACAGGTAGGTAACAAATCAAAACATCAACTTGTTCTTCCTTGAGGACTGCAACTACATCAACTGCTGGTGCATCTGATTCAGTAATTGTCTCGCGGTAATACTTACCAAGACCATCATTTGTAACGCCGCGAAGAACTGGAACACCAGTCTTGGCAACATCACTGAACTTGATGGTGTTATTCTCGCTTGCCCAAATGGCATCAGCTAAATCTAAACCGACTTTTTTAGCATCAACATCAAAGGCTGCAACGAACTTAACGTTGCTGATGTGATAGCTGCCAATAGTTGCGTGCATTAGGCCAGGAATTTCCTGATCAAGGGCTGCATCTTTGTAGTAGGTCACGCCTTGCACCAATGAATTAGCGCAGTTTCCAACGCCTACAATTGCTACTCGGATATCGCCTTTACCGGTTGTGATATTCACGTTATTTCCTCTCGGTTTTGATCATGTCTTCCAGCCAGACAATTTCTCGTTCTGCTGATTCAAGAGAGTGACGTCGCCACTCCTCCAGGTACTTATCGATTCCGATTGGCGACTTCTCTAACTCGCCTCGCAAAATCTCTGCTTTCTCTTTCAAACGTCGATGACGTCCTTCTAAAATCCGAACTCGGTTGGTAGTTGAAGTTGGGCTAAAGAATGCGAAGCGAACTTCAAATCCTTCATCTTCCCAAGTATCTGGACCAACTGTGTCGGTTAACTTTTCAAAGCGATCTCGTCCTTTTTCAGTAAGCCCGTAAACAATTCGCGAACGACGTGGGGTTGCAGCCTCTGTTGATTCTTCGATCAAGCCAGCGAGCATCATGCGTTTTAGTTGCGGGTAGAGAACTGAAAATGAGAGAGCACGAAATGGTCCATAGATAGCTGTTAAGCGCTTGCGCAGTTCATAGCCATGAAGACTGTTCTGCGAAAGGAGCCCAAGAAGGGCGAATTCAAGTGATTCACTACGTGAGCGCACGACTTCCCCTTCCGGCCATCATTAGTCTGTCCGATATATCTGATGTATATATCGATTCGATATATCGATGCGATAGTTAAGCCTATTTCTGGCTTGAGCGCAACCTGAACACGCTCAATCTGGGGGGTTCGAGATTTCTGAGGACTCACCGTGTGGCTCACAGCTACTTTGGTTCAACATTTGGCTGCCTGGGACCAATTGTGGCTGATGAGAAAGCAGCTGGCAGAAAGGGCGAATTGGCTCGCCCCTTAGAATTTACAAGTGATTATCCCTTCGCGCTTAATTGAATACATCATCGCCGCGATGATCATTATTTTGGCGCCTGGTCCGAGTGTTCTTTTTGTAATTGCCAGAGCAATTGCATGGGGTCGCAAGGTTGCAGTTATCACTGTTGCAGGAAATGTAACTGGTGCCTTTGTTCTCTCATCCTTAGTTGCATTTGGTTTGGGTCCGATCCTGCAGCGTTCTGATTTAGCTTTCGTTGCGGTGCAATGGCTTGGCGGTCTCTATCTGGTCTATCTGGGAATCGATGCAATTCGTAAACGAAAAATGCATGCCGCAGACATGACTAATCAAGGCCCAGTTGAACCCACTGTGTTTCAATCTATTCGCGATGGCTTCATGGTGGGCGTTCTAAATCCCAAAGGTTTAGTTTTCTATGCAGCAGTCTTGCCACAATTTATTGATCGTGATCGTGGCAACATCACTGGGCAGTTACTTTTTCTCGGCGCCTTGTTTTCAGTTCTTGCCTTTTTCAGTGATGGCGGTTGGGGTTTGCTCGCCGGGACTGCTCGTGCCTGGTTGGCAGGAGATGCGAGTAGACTGGAAAAACTACGAGCTACTGGAGGTTGCGTGATGATTATTTTAGGTGCCTCGGTAATTTTCTCAACTGCAACTGGACTGCTGTGATTAAGAAACCAGCAAAGCCAGCGCGCGACACAATCGCACCCAGTGATCTAACTTTCGGTTTAAGTACTTGCAAGCGTTGCATCTGGATTAAGTATTGGTTCAAAGTAACTCTGCCTGGTCAGTTCCCGATCGTTGGCACTTTATCTAAATTACAAGAAGCCCAGTTTCGTGGTGCGAGTATGCCTGACCTGGATCCTTCACTACGCCCCGGCAAGATAACTAAATGGGGCGAGTGGGTTAAGAGTGATTACATCAGTATTAATGGCACTAAGACACCATGGCGAATCCTCGGTATCTACGATGTCCTGGCCGAAAATGATGATGGCACACTTGGTTTGATTGACTGCAAAGTTTCTGAATCAGAACGCGATAGCGGGCAGTTCTATGCCCCGCAGCTTGAGTCATATGCATTTGCTTTAGAAAATCCAGCTGTCGGTAAAGGCCGCGAGGTAGCCTCAATGGGCTTGTTAGTTTGGAAACCAAATTCAGTTCTTGGTGACAATGCGACTAACTATGGGTTTGGCGTAGAGCAGAAGTATGTTCCAGTTGAACGCGAGCCAGAAACTTTCTTTAAGGTAATCGAGGAGCTAATAACTGTGATCGATGGTGATTTCCCTGAGTCGGGTTCTGGTTGCGGAACCTGTAACTACTTAACCCAACGATTAGGGCTAGAGTAAAACTACTCTTCTTCGTCGCTTGATAACTGGGCTTTCCGCTTAGTGGCATAAATATCAACATACTCTTGTCCTGAGAGTTCTTGAATTCTTTTCATAATTTGATCGGTGACCTCACGCAGGTAACTCAAATCGCTTGAATCGCCTTCGAAATACATTGGCTCACCGAAGATCATTTCAACGCGCATCACTTTAGGGATCACGGTGCCAGTTGGTTGAATTTTTTCGGTATTAAACATGGCGATCGGAATAATCGGAGCACCAGAATCAATGGCTAAGCGAGCAATTCCAGTGCGTCCCTTATAAAGACGGCCATCGGGTGAGCGAGTGCCTTCTGGATAAATTCCTAAACACTTTCCTTGAGCTAGAACACTCAAGCCAGTTAGCAAAGCAGCTTCACTTCGACGTCCGCCTGAGCGATCTACTGATACTTGACCAAGTGCTATGAAAGTTAACTTTTTCAGTAGTCCCTTAGGTCCAGGTGAAGTGAAGTATTCACTCTTGGCCAAGAAGGTAACTTTGCGTGGGACAACCAACGGCATGAAGATCGAATCACTAAATGAGAGATGATTCGAAGCCATGATGACTGGGCCCTTAAGTGGGACATTGCGCAAACCTTTCACCTTTGGGCGAAACGCTAAGAAAAGAAAGGGGGTAAGAAAGGAGCGCAAAAGACCATAAGGGACATCATCAGCTTTGCCCATTTGGTTACTCCTTATCTCGCTCGGACTAGAGGGTAATCCTACGCACTTCCTAATTTAACGCTAAATCGGTTCCATTGCACTTAATTCTTATGCAATTATGGCACTCGTGAGCGATGATTTAACTCCCCCAGATCTGATTCTTAAAGGTTCTGGCGATAAGGCAGACATTGCAGTTTTGATAATTCTTGGTGTTCGTCAACCACTCGAAGATGCCATTGATCTTTGTGCCAGTTTTCAAGAACAAGGCCACACCGTAATTGTTACTCATGCCAGTGTTGATGACGATGATTACAAAGTTCCACTTCTCATAAATGAGTACGAAATTGTTGGTAGGAATATTCACGATTTAAGAAATGATGATGATTCTGAATTAGTAAATGCTGAATTCGATTCTATAGTCTCGACTCTTGCACTTAACCAATCATCGCCTTCTAGTTATTTAGACCAACTAGAGGCAATTGATCATTCTGAACGTTTCGTTGCACCAGATCCAGATTTGCCCACAATCAAAGAGCGAGCAAACCGAATAGCAGTAATTGCACTAATTGTGGGACCCATCTGGACTATTGCATCAGCCGTATTCAGCTTTGATCCATTCGGAGTTGAACCCTGGCCAGGACTGCTAGCAACAACTGGTGGACTCGCAACTCTGTTATACCGTTGGAATCTAACTCGGGAAGAAGGCGAAGATGGTGCCCACATCTAACTCATCGCAATTTACCAACTCTGATTTTGATAAACCCGAGTTTCGATGGGGAATTATTGGAACCGGCGGCATCGCTAAAGCTTTTGCACGCGACCTCTCCTACTTTAATAGTCACATCGTGCAAGCAGTTGGTTCACGTTCGTTAGAAAAAGCTAGCGACTTCGCACTTGAGTTCCCAGGCTGTACTGCATATGGAAGTTACGAAGAGTTAGTTGCTGACCCAATGATCGATGCGGTCTATGTGGCAACCCCACACCCCCAACATGTGGCAAATACAATTCTGGCGCTAAATGCCGGCAAGCCAGTTCTTTGTGAAAAACCATTTGCGGTAAATGCGGTTGAGGCGCAAGCGATGGTTGCTGCCGCACGAGCCAATAACGTAGCTCTACTTGAGGCGATGTGGACTCGCTTCTTGCCGCATATTGCACAGGTTCGCGAACTCTTAAATAGCGGTGTCGTCGGTCAGATAGTTAACGTTGAAGCCGATCACGGGCAATACTTAATCGATCATGACAACCCGCGACTTACTGAACCGTCCCTTGCTGGTGGCGCACTACTTGATTTAGGAATTTATCCAGTCTCATTTGCTCACATGGTTCTTGGTACTCCTGCGCGTATCACCGCAACTGGCGTGCTGACAGACAAAAGCGTTGATAGCCAAACTTCAGCAATTTTGGATTATGAAAATGGCGCACAAGCAGTCCTGACTACAACTTTGATAACAAGCACACCCTGTAGAGCAACGATTGCCGGCACGTTAGGGCGAATTGAAATTGATCGCACTTTCTATAATCCAGCAAATATGCGGTTAATAATGCAGGATGGCACAACTACTGAATATCAAAATACCTATAAAGGTCATGGACTGCGCGAACAAGCTGGCGAATTAGAACGCATGGTTAGAAATGGTGAAATTGAATCACCATTGTTAACGCACAAGATGAGTATTGAAATTATGCAGTCGCTAGATGAAATAAGAAATCAGATTGGTTTGCGATACCCGTTCGAAAATTAATTTCGAGCTAGATCTGCAACGCCGACTAAGCCAGCTTCATTGCCCAGTTCGGCGGCCACGATTTCTGGGTAAGGGTGCTTGCCAGCAAATGGCATGTAGCGTTTCATTGCTTCACGAGTTGGGGCGAGCAGAATTTCGCCGGCATCAATTACTCCGCCACCGATAACAACGCAAGATGGATCGAGCAACACTGCGAGGGATGCAATTCCAGCGCCTAAATACTGCGCAGTGGTTTGAAAAGCAGCAAGTGCCACAGCATCACCTTCGCGGGCTGCATCTGTAATTGCTTGACCAGTTAAACCATGGATTGTGCCATCGCCGCGAGCCAGTAAATTGCGGGCTAGATCTGGTGATGCGCTAATTGCTTCGCGAGCATGACGTCGTAGCGCACTACCAGAGGCGTATTGTTCGAAACAGCCACGAGCACCGCACCCGCATAGAAGACCTTCGGGCACAACGCGCAGGTGACCAAACTCTGCAGCGATTCCAAAAGCTCCGCGGTAGAGCTCGTTATTAACAACAATGCCGCCACCAACACCAGTACCGATCGTTAGCATCATCATGTGTGCTTGATTGCGACCCGCACCAAATTTTGCTTCACCCCATGCTGCAGCATTAGCATCATTTTCAATTACAACAGGTAACCCAATTAACTTTGTTAACTCAACATCGAGTTGAACCCCATTCCAATCAGCAATGTTTGGTGTTGCCAACATAGTTTTGCGGTCTGAGGAAACGAAACCTGCTGCTGATACTCCAACCGCGGTGATTGAATGTTCTTGCATTAATT
>CANLAY010000064.1 GCA_947488635.1 Candidatus Nanopelagicaceae bacterium | reverse complement strand
CGTCAATAATTTGTTGATCCTTAATTGACGAAGTAACTAAATCAAGCATTGCGTTATCTACTCGCTTGGAAATAGCGCCTAGCAGATATTTCTGATTCGCAGAAGTGACGGTCAAATATTGATCAGGTTCAATCGTGATCACGCCGACTTCAGCAGCGCTTTTCTTCTTAGCTTCGTTGTATTTAACAGTTGCTGCAAATATTTCGTTCACTGAGCCAACCACGGCGACAAAGATCACATCATTGCCCTCGGCGATTAATGATTTAGTTACATCCGCAAAGCCAGCTGTTGCACTTTTAAAAGTTAGCTTAACCTTCTTTTTCGCGGCATTTGCCCCAAGTGCAAATCCGGTTTCCAAATTTAAGTTTGTGGAGTTTGAGATCAAAGCAACTTTGCCGGTTTTAGATACTCGAGCTGCAGCTGAACCCGCTAGGTAACCAACTTGCGTATCATTAAAAATCAATGAGGTGACATTTAAGCTTGCGATCGTGGCATCATTTAAAATTGAAAACTGCTGACTTGGAAATTCTGCAGCTAAGTTCGTCAACAGTTTTGTATATCCAGAACCAATTGCCAGAATTGGTGAACAGCCTTTAGCGATCATCGCACGAAGTCGCTTTTCTCGGTCAGCTGCACTTCCATCAGTAATGAAACCTTCGAAAGTAAAATTCAGGGTCTTCTTTGCTTTTGTTAAACCAGCAAGAACTGCATCGTTATATGAACGATCCCCCGGCCCACCTAAATCATAAGCAACGCATACATTGACGGCGGTTGCTGCATTGGAAGTTACGGGCGCTATTACCGAAGCGAAGAGTGCAACGCTTAAAAGCAAGGCTTTGCGAATCATTGGACGATACCTAGATTTCGGTAAGTTGTATTTATAGTCTCGGCTGCTACTTCGCGAGCTTTGCGGGAACCCTCATGCAGGATTGAAAGTAAATGCGCCTCATCTTCGAGTAATTCAAGTGCTTTGGCGCGAATCGGCCGGAAATATTCAACTACTACTTCGGCAACCGCGCCCTTAAAATCTCCATAGCCATTATCCGCAAATTCAGCTTCTAAGTCAGCGATTGACTTGCCTGACAAAGTTGAATGGATTGTCAGTAAGTTACTGATGCCTGGTTTAGCTTTCTCATCAAATTTCACTTCTCGCTGCGCATCTGTTGCCGCACTCTTAATTTTCTTGGCATTGGACTCAGGGGTATCCATAATTTCTAGCACCCCAGAAGTTGACCCAGAAGACTTACTCATCTTGGCAGTTGGATCTTGTAAATCATAAATCTTGGCGCCAGATTTAAGTATGTAGCCTTCGGGAATTCGGAAAGTGTCACCGAAGCGGGTATTAAATCTAGTCGCGAGATCGCGAGTTAACTCAATATGTTGGCGCTGATCTTCACCAACTGGGACCTGATGAGCCTGATATAAAAGTATGTCGGCAGCTTGCAACATTGGATAAGTAAATAGACCTACCCGAGCCGAATCTGCGCCGCCTTTCGCAGACTTATCTTTAAATTGCGTCATGCGACTTGCTTCACCAATACCAGCCAGGCACTCCATAATCCAGCCCAATTGATTATGTTGCGGAACTTGGGACTGCACGAAAAGAGTAGATTTTTCAGGCGAAATTCCCATTGCAATTAATTGGGCAGCAGATGCCAGAGTTCGCTTTCGTAATAACGTTGGATCAATTTCGCCAGAGAGTGCGTGTAAATCAACGATGCAGTAAAAAGCATCATTGCCATCTTGTAGCGCAACCCATTGCTTTAAGGCGCCCACATAATTACCTAAGTGAAAAGATTCACTGGTCGGTTGAATCCCCGAAAGAATTCTTTTCTGCGCGCTCATGAGGTTTATTCTCGCATGAATTATGCGTTGCGTGAGATTAAAAGCTGGCCTGCTCGCTTGCCTTCCATCGATAGGACAGTTATTCGCAAGCCATTTACGCTGACCACATCGTTTTCTACTGGGATTCGCCCGAGAAAGTGCATGACAAAGCCGCTTGCAGTTTCATAAGGGCCTTCAGGTATCTCGATTCCGGCATCATCGAGTAGGTCTTCTAGCGAGGTCAAACCATCGATTTCAAAGTCGTTGGTACGTGCTTCATGGGCAATCTCTTGCTCATGGTCATCATATTCATCACGAATATCACCAATTAAGCATTCAACCAAGTCTTCTAAAGTAATGATGCCATCTGTACCACCGTACTCATCGAGCACGATCGCTAAATGTTGACCCTTTTTACGCATTTCAGTTAGCGCAGGCAAAATACCTTTGGTGCCTGGCAAAAATATGATGTTACGTACTAACTCTTGGATTTTTCCACCAGGAGTTACTAGAGAGGTGTCAAGCAAGTCGCGAACATGGATAAATCCAATTACCTCATCGGATGATCCTCTTACAACTGGATATCGGGAATGTGCTTTATCAATTGCGAGCCCAATGGCCTTGCCAACTGTGAAAGAAGCATCCATGAAATCTACTTCGGTGCGTGGAACCATAACTTCATGAATCTGTCGTTCTGATGCATTAAATACTTCTTCAACAATATCGCGTTCTTCATCGCTAAGCGCAGCATGTCCAGCAACTAGATCTAGTAGCTCTTCTTCAGAAATCTGAGTTCGTTGTTCGGTTGGATCTATTCCAAAAATGCGAACCACAAAGTCAGTTGATTTTGAGAGTAACCAAATCACCGGGCGGAAGAGTTTTGCTAACCAATCGATAATGCCAGCTAAAGCCATTGCAATTGATTCAGTACGAAATAGCGCTAACCGCTTTGGAACTAACTCACCGAAAACAAGTGAGAAATAGGCGATCACGATCGTGATGCCAACGAGTGATACCAAAGCGGCTACACCTTCGGACAATCCCAAATTGACTAACTCGGGTTCGACATAAACGCCTAACCGTTCAGCGCCAAGGGCTGCTGATAAAAAGCCACAGAAAGTGACGCCCACTTGAGCTGCGGCTAAGAATCGGTTTGGATTTTCAGCCAAAGCTGCAACACGGGCGCCCCGTTTACCCTTTAGAGATATCTGCTTAATCTGGCTTTCACGTAGGGAGATCAGGGCGATTTCGGCAGCCACAAATATCGAGCCCAACAGGATTAAGAGAAAAACGACGGCAATATTGCCCAGAATCTGACTAAGCGAGTGGGGCTCCATGAGAACCCCAACTATACGCGCCACGAACGGGGTTTCGCTTCCGATATTGCCCTTTCAGGCACTCGGTGGGTAGCCTTTGCGCACCGATCACGGCAACCGTCGTAATCGCCTTACTCCAACGGATCGTCGGGCACGTACCTGCCCGGATAAGGAAGAAATCAAATGGCAAATGTCGTATTCGACAAAGCATCACGTATCTACCCAGGCACAACTGTGCCTGCAGTTAATGAACTCGAACTCACTGTTAATGATGGTGAATTTCTTGTTCTAGTTGGACCTTCAGGTTGCGGTAAATCAACCTCACTTCGTATGTTGGCCGGTCTTGAAGAAATCGATGCCGGTCGTATTTTAATCGGTGATCGCGACGTAACAAATGTTGCGCCAAAAGATCGCGATATCGCGATGGTATTCCAGTCATATGCGCTTTACCCACATATGACTGTTGCTGAGAACATGGGCTTTGCCCTAAAAATCGCTGGCAAGCCAAAAGAAGAACGTGACCGTCGCGTTAAAGAAGCAGCAAAGTTGCTCGACCTTGAGCCATATCTAGAGCGCAAGCCAAAAGCACTCTCTGGTGGACAACGTCAGCGCGTGGCTATGGGTCGTGCGATTGTTCGCGAACCACAAGTGTTCTTAATGGATGAACCACTTTCAAACCTTGATGCCAAGTTACGTGTTGCTACACGTACTCAGATTGCTGCATTACAGCGTCGTCTTGGAATCACAACTGTTTATGTAACGCACGATCAAGTCGAAGCTATGACCATGGGCGATCGCGTAGCAGTTCTAAAAGATGGTTTCCTGCAACAAGTAGATACCCCACGTAATCTTTACGATAACCCAGCAAACGCCTTCGTAGCTGGCTTCATTGGTTCTCCTGCGATGAACTTGCTAAATGCCCCTGTTTCAGGTGGCCAAGCAAAGCTAGGTGGATTAAGTCTTGCGGTTCCAGCTAGTGCCGGCGCAACAATTACAGTTGGTGTTCGCCCAGAAGGCTTCACGCCTTCATCTACTGGCTTCGATGTTCTAGTTGAAGTTGTTGAAGAACTCGGCGCTGATGCATTCGTATACGGAACTCCAGTTGATACTTCAGTTAAGTTCGCAAATGTCACTGAAGAAGGCGCTCAAGTAATTGTGCGCTGGGATCCAAAGAATCCACCAAAGCCAGGACAAACAGTCACAGTGACTGCTAACCCAGCTGCAGTTCACCTATTCAACTCAACAACTGGTGAGCGCATCTAATTCAAGATTGAATGAAAAACCCCGCCGGTATTAATCGGCGGGGTTTTTTACTCCCTTATTTCAATAAGGCCAAATGCTTCTAGGCCATAGCCTTCTTTAGATTCTCATCGATTGAATTTAAGAACTCCTGCGTAGTTTGGTAAGGAGCTTCTTTTGAAATCAAGAGTGATAAGTCCTTTGTCATCTTGCCTTGTTCAACTGTTTCAATACAAACTCGCTCTAGCGTGTCACAGAACTGAGCTAACTCGGAATTGTTATCAAGCTTTGCGCGGTGGGCCAAGCCACGAGTCCAGGCAAAGATTGATGCGATTGGGTTTGTTGAAGTTGCTTTACCCTTTTGGTGATCACGGTAGTGACGAGTCACTGTGCCGTGAGCTGCTTCGGATTCCACAATCTTTCCATCTGGTGTCATCAGAACTGAAGTCATCAGACCAAGTGAGCCGTAACCCTGTGCGACGGTATCTGATTGCACATCTCCGTCATAGTTCTTACATGCCCAGACGTAGCCGCCTTCCATGCGCAATGACATAGCAACCATGTCATCAATTAGGCGGTGCTCATACCAAATGTCTGCAGCTACAAACTTATCCTTGAACTCTGCTTGGTAGATATCTTCGAAGATATCTTTAAAGCGACCATCGTAAGCTTTCAAAATAGTGTTCTTAGTTGAAAGATAAACCGGATACTTGCGTTGTAGTCCGTAATTTAGGGATGCACGCGCAAAGTCACGGATTGATTCATCGAGGTTATACATACCCATCGCAACACCGGATGACTTGAAATCATAAACACTGTACTCAATTGGCGCAGATCCATTTTCTGGCACAAAAGTCATGGTTAGCTTGCCGGCGCCCGGCACCTTGAAATCAGTTGCACGGTATTGATCACCGAATGCGTGACGACCAATAACGATTGGCTTGGTCCAGTGTGGAACCAAACGTGGCACATTGCTGATGATGATTGGTTCGCGGAAAATTACGCCGCCGAGAATATTGCGAACAGTTCCGTTAGGAGACTTCCACATCTTCTTTAGACCGAATTCTTCAACGCGGGCTTCATCAGGAGTAATAGTTGCGCACTTGATGCCAACGCCATGCTTCTGGATTGCATGAGCTGAATCGATAGTTACCTGATCATCAGTTGCATCACGGTTTTCCATACCTAGGTCGTAGTACTCAAGATTCACATCTAGATAAGGCAGAATTAAGGAATCCTTGATGAACTGCCAAATGATGCGAGTCATTTCATCGCCATCTAGCTCGACAACGGTTCCGACTACTTTAATTTTTGACATTTACAGCGACTCCTTAAAGAGTTTGAACATCGGCTTGTTTTGCACGAACAGCTTCAGCTGCAACCTTTAGGGCGGCAATTTCAGATTCAGTTAAATCGCTTTCAACAACTTTCTTAATACCGGTGCGACCGATCTCGGCTTCAACGCCTAGATAGACACCAGAAATTCCATACTCACCATCGACCCATGCACACACTGGCATTACCGCACCAGAATCTTCGATGACTGCTTTTGCCATACGAGCAGCAGCAGCAGATGGTGCGTAGTAAGCAGAACCAGTCTTAAGCAGTGCCACAACTTCAGCGCCACCATTACGTGTGCGATCAACTAAGGCATCGATATCTGCTTGGGAGAGTAAAT
>CANLAY010000063.1 GCA_947488635.1 Candidatus Nanopelagicaceae bacterium | reverse complement strand
TGGTTGTAAGGATCAAGAATTTTTCCTAGGTAGAAAATTATCCCGAAGAAAATAACTGATTTAAGCGCATTGCCAGTTTGGATGTGCTTAAACACGGCGCACCTCTTTGCTACCAAGTATTCCCTGTGGGCGTACTAACAAGACGATCAATAGAAGTGCCAAGATCGCTAAGAAAATATCAGATGGTGAGTCATAGACATTAACAAATGAGATAACCAGCCCCAAGATAAAGCCACCCAGCACGCCACCTAGCAAGCTATCTAGGCCACCAATAACTGTTGCGGTGAAACCGATAATGAGAATTAAATCAAGGGTATTTGGCGAAAGATTGGCGTTTGGCGTAACCAATAAACCAGCTAGCGAAGATGCCGCCCCTGAAATAGCCCAACTTAAGGTGCGCACGGAACTGGTGCGGATTCCGCTTAATCGTGCCACCTCTGGGTTAAGTGCACTAGCGCGCATTGCCAGGCCCATGCCGGTTTTCTGAAAAAAGCTAGTAGTAATTATCAAAGCGACTAACACAATGCCAATTACAAATAAATCGAATGCGGTAAATGGCATTATGTTGCCACCAATAGAAAGACCTAGCGTGCTAACTGGAGCTGGGAAGCCACGCTCTTCGGCCGCCCAAATCATCCCAGCAGCTGATTGCAGAATTCCTAAAATTCCAAGAGATGCAATTACTGGAACTGTTGCACGCATCGCTGGGCTGGCCAATATAGCTGAGCCACGTTTACCAGAGAGTGGCCGCATTACCAATAAATCAATAGCGGTACCGAGTGCGGTGCCAACAGCTAGCGCTATAAAAAAAGCAATCCAGTAGGAATACCCGTTTATAATCAGAGTTGATGCAACGTAAGTACTAAACATGGCTTGGCCCATTTGCGCAAAGTTAATTACACCAGCACCGCGCCAGACCAAAACTAAACCAAGGGCAACGAGAGCATAGATTGAACCACTTGCAGTTCCGGCGAAAACAGCAGATAAGAATTGTTCCATCGCGTCTGCCCCTAATATCCCAAGTAAGCAGCACGCAACGATGCATCTGCTTTTAATTCAGCGGCCGGCAGATTTGCCACAACTTTTCCAAGGGAGAGTAAAACTCCGTAATCAGCGACGGCAAGTGCTGAGTTGGCATTTTGTTCAACCAGCAAAACAGTTAAGCCACTTTTGCGGCAAAGATCACTAACAGTTTGAATTATTTGTTCAACAACTAGAGGTGCCAAACCAAGTGATGGTTCATCAAGTAGAAGTAACTTTGGGCGCGATACTAGAGCGCGACTAATCGCCAACATCTGACGTTCACCGCCTGAGAGCGTGCCAGCCAATTGCTTACTGCGCTCAGCTAAACGCGGAAAAAGCTCATATACCTCGTCGATAGCCAGTTTTACATCGCTGCGGAAATTACGGCGACGAAAGAGCGAACCCATCTCGATGTTTTCAGCAACTGTTAATTGTGAAATAACTGCATGGCCTTCAGGCACATGCGCGATGCCAGAGCGCACAATAGATTCTGGTGCTTTACCGATTAGTGATTTATCTGCCCAAGTTATCTGACCGCTCTTAGCGCGCTCAAGTCCCGAAATTGTGCGCAGCAGCGTGCTCTTGCCAGCGCCATTTGCGCCAATCACAGTCGTTATCTTTCCTTCGGCAGCGGTAAATGAAACCCCGTCAATGGCACGAACTGCACCGTACTCAGTAACTAAGTTTTCAATCTTAAGCATGAGATCCGCCGATTTCTTGCCCATCAACATTTGTGCCTAAGTAAGCGGCAACAACAGCTGGATCGCGCTTTACAGTACTAAAATCACCGCTGGCAATAACCTTGCCGAAGTTGAGGACATAAACTTCATCAGAGATTGC
The DNA here is from genome assembly GCA_947488635.1 of Candidatus Nanopelagicaceae bacterium. GTDB lineage: Bacteria > Actinomycetota > Actinomycetes > Nanopelagicales > Nanopelagicaceae > Planktophila. The sequence continues at coordinate 4,241 of CANLAY010000063.1, read as the reverse complement.
ACTTACGAAATCAACATGATGCTCAACAATTAAAATGGCACATTGACGTTTCAATTGCTTGATTAATACCGCTAATTGATCAATTTCATCTTGGCCCAGACCGGCTGCCGGTTCATCGAGTAAAAGTAGTTTTGGTTTCATCACCAAAGCACGAGCTATTGCTACACGTTTGGAATCTGGATAAGTAAGTTCGGTTGGCTCAAGAAACGCGGTGTGTGCAGCGCCTGCCCAAGCTAGCGCTTCGTGAGCACGATCTTCTAGTTGCTTTTCAAATTTCGGTGAGAATCCTAAAATGTCACGAATGAAATTAGATTTGTTATGCGAATCAGCGCCCATCATGACATTTTCTAAAACACTTAGTCCACTAAACAAACCAACGCCTTGTAAAGTGCGCGCGATTCCCAACTTTGCTAGCTCGTCAGGTTTTGGCCAATCTAGTTTTTTACCTTCAAGCGAAACTGAGCCACTATCTGGTTCTACTAACCCAGAAATTACATTAAAAATCGTGGTCTTACCCGCACCATTTGGCCCAATTAAACCAACTACTGAATTAGGAGCAACTTTTAAATAAACATCATCAAGTGCGGTTAAACCGCCAAATTTGACGGTCAGACCAGCGATTGAGATTAGGTCAGATTGATCACTCATGAGGGTAGATTCTAGGTACTCGCGGCCCAATTCTCGTGGTCATTTCATAGTTAATGCTGTTGCTTGCCAGACCCCAATCTTCGGCTGTGAATTCACCTGCAGCACCGTTATTGAAGATAACTACATAGTCACCGGACTTAGCCGTGGTTTCCGGGCCCAGATCAACAACAAATTGATCCATGGAAACGCGACCAATAATTGGGCAACGTTTTCCAGCGAAAAATATGCCAGCAGCTTTTGCAACGCGTGGAATTCCATCGGCATATCCCATCGCAACCACACCTAAAACCGTATCGCGCGAAGTTGATTCAGTTGCGCCATAGCCAACCGGTGAATTTGCTGGGACTTTCTTAACTAAATGCAATTTTGCCCGAACTTCCATGGCAGCTGCCAAACCAAGTGACTGACTAGTTCCGAGATGTTCAAGATCTGGCGTTAAACCATACATCGCAATTCCGGTGCGAACTAAATCAAAGGCCGCGCTCTGATTTGTCATCGTTGCTGCCGAATTTGAAAGATGTTTTAGTTGCGGATTAACGCCCACCGCGGCTAGATCAGCAATCGCGTTATTAAAATTAGCGAGCTGATCTTGATTCTGTTTTTCACTGACTTCATCTGCGCGAGCAAAATGAGAAAAGATTCCAACCACTTCGACTTTACTAAAATCTGATTTTAGAAACTCTGACCACTCTTCTAGAAATCCACCACGAGTCATGCCGGTATCTACTTCGATATGAATTCGAGCGCGCTTTCCAGTTGCCACAATCTCTTTGAAAATATCAAGGGACGGTACGGCTAAATCAATTTGCGCATCAATGGCCGCGGCATAATCTGATCCAGGTGGCACTAACCAAGCCAAAAATGGCGCAGTGATACCTGCTGCGCGTAGTGCGTGTGCTTCTTCAACGAGAGCAACACCAAGCCACTTAGCACCGGCACTGATTGCAGTTTTAGCAACTGGTACTAAGCCATGTCCATAAGCATCTGCTTTAACTACCGCCATCAATTCGGTACCAGAAGCGGCTTTTAACTTCTTAACATTTGCCGCAATGGCAGTTAAATCAACGATCACCTCGGCTCTATTACTCATTAGCGCTCCACAATTACGAAAGCAGAAGCGATACCGGCATCGTGGGATAGTGATAAATGCACAGCAGCACCATCAACTAAATCAGCTATTTCACCGCGGAATAAAAAGGCTGGTTTGCCGCTTTCTAAATTAATCACTTCGGCATCATGCCACGGCAAACCTTTGCCAGCGCTAAGAGCCTTTGCCAGAGCCTCTTTTGCTGCAAAGCGGGCAGCCAGCGAATGAATTGGTTTGGCTTGTTCGGAGATAGTAAACAAGCGTTCTTTCAAACCAGAAGTGCGCTCAAGCGCCTCAGCAAATCTTGCAATATCAACCACATCGATACCAACGCCGTCAATCATGCTTGATCCTTGCGCGACGGAATGATTCGGTCAAGAGCGGTTACTGCAATTAAGAGCGCTCCCCCTAGAAAAATGCCACCAAGTAAGTCTGAGAACCAATGCGTGTTTCGATATAACGACACAAACATAATCGCAGTAGTTACAGATGAAACAATCGTAATTAAATACTTGGCACTCTTTGGTTCGTTCCATAAATATCGGTATACCAAATAAGCAAAAAGTCCCCAGATTAAAACCGCATTTGAAATATGACCACTTGGAAATGACATGCCACCAAAATTCAGAATATCCATATTCAGGCGCGGCTTAGTACGCCCAATAGCCAATTTGAAAACTCCGACAACGCCATTTAGTGCAAGAAGCGCTATAACCGAAAGAAGAATCGGACGATAGGTATTAAACCTGCGCCACAAATAGGCCGATAGCAACAAGATCGCTATTGCGCTTAAGCCCCGCAGCCCTAAATCATCGATGCGGCGCAAAATGAAATAGACCCAATCCGGAAAAAGATATCTATCAAAGGTGGCAATCTTGTCATCGATCGTAATTAGCCAACCTGCAGTTACTACTTGATAGGTAACAAATAAGAAGCCTGAGGTAGCAAAAGCTGCCCAAGAGAATGAGCGACTTAACTCTTCGCGTTGGTGGGCTTTCAATTTGAGCATTATTCGACCGTAACCGACTTAGCTAAATTGCGAGGTTGATCCACATCATTGCCCCGCGCAATCGCCATTTCGTAAGCGAACACTTGCAGCGGCACAGTTGCCAAAACTGGCTGGAAAAGGGCTGGTGCAACTGGAATTCGAATTACGTGAGCAGCACCAGTTACTTCAGCGCCTTCTTCAGCAATCACAATTACTTGTGCGCCACGGGCTTTAACTTCTTGAATATTACTTAACATCTTTTCATCAAGTGAATGCTCATGTCCTGACGGAACGATTGCAATTACTGGAGTGCCTTCTTCAATTAACGCAATCGGGCCATGCTTTAGTTCGCCGCCGGCAAAACCTTCAGCATGCATGTATGCAAGCTCTTTGAGTTTTAAGGCACCTTCAAGGGCAGCTGGAAAACCAACGTTGCGACCTAAGAACAAAACTGATGAACTCTTAGCAAAGGTGCGAGTTAGGGCTCTTAGTGGTTCTACCGTTTCCAGAATTGCTTCAATTTTTGCCGGTAGCGCGAGTAGTTCGTTATATAGATCCGCTACTTCGATATCAGTTAGTTCTTTACGAACTTGCGCTAAATGCAGACCAATTAAATAGACTGCAACAACTTGAGTTAAAAATGCTTTGGTCGATGCCACCGCAATTTCTGGTCCGGCATGGGTATAAAGAACCGCATCTGATTCGCGGGGAATAGTTGAGCTATTGGTATTACAGATTGCTAAAACTCGAGCGCCGGCAGCTTTTGCATGACGAAGCGCCATCAAAGTGTCCATAGTTTCACCAGATTGCGAGATGGCAATTACTAAAGTTTGCGAATCAATGATCGGATCGCGATAGCGATACTCACTCGCAATTTCCACTTCAACGCTAATCTTGGCCCATTTTTCAATAGCGTACTTTGCAATCATGCCAGCGTGATAAGCAGTGCCGCAGGCAATAACTACAATCATTTTAAGTGCACGAATTTCTTCATCGCTCATCTTTAGCTCATCAAGCTCGATCTGATTGTTAGCCGTTAAACGGCCAATTAAAGTATCGGCAACTGCTTTTGGTTGCTCGAAGATTTCTTTGAGCATGAAGTGGTTAAAGCCGCCTTTTTGCGCAGCTTCAGCATCCCAAGTAACTTGATACTCACGCGGAGTTTGAGCTTTGCCCTCAAGGTCTGTTATCTCAAAACCAGTAGGTGTAATAACTACAATTTCATCTTGGCCAAGTTCAACTGCGCGCTTGGTATATTCGATAAATGCAGCCACATCGGAGGCTAAGAAATATTCGTTATCGCCCACACCTAATACCAGTGGTGAATTACGCCGAACGCCAACAATTACCCCTGGGTTATCTGCATGTACAGCTAGAAGAGTGAAAGAGCCACGCAAAGTCTTAACAGCTTCGCGCATGGCAGCTGGTAGATCCCCGTTAAATTCTTTGCGCAAGTCACTAAGTAGGTGAGCCACAGATTCGGTATCAGTATCTGAGTGAAACTTATGACCTTTAGCT